>NZ_JBJURL010000044.1:0-37853 GCF_046097905.1 Pseudarthrobacter sp. NKDBFgelt
CTCGTCGCGGACCTCACCGATGACCAGATCTGGAACCTCAAACGCGGCGGCCACGACTACCGCAAGGTCTACGCCGCGTATAAGGCAGCCACCGAATTCAAGGGCAAACCCACCGTCATCCTCGCCAAAACCGTCAAGGGCTACGGCCTCGGACCGCACTTCGAGGGCCGCAACGCGACCCACCAGATGAAGAAACTCACCCTGGATGACCTGAAGAAGTTCCGCGACCACCTGCGGATCCCCGTCACGGACGACCAGCTCGAAAAAGACCTGTACCAGCCCCCGTACTACCACCCCGGTACGGACGCTCCGGAAATCAAGTACATGATGGAGCGCCGCGCGGCCCTGGGCGGGTCCGTTCCTGAACGCCGGTCCAAGCACGCCGAGATCACCCTGCCCGAGGCCAAGTCCTACGAGGTCGCCAAACGCGGCTCGGGCAAACAGCAGGCCGCCACCACCATGGCCTTCGTGCGCCTGCTCAAGGACCTGATGCGGGACAAGAACTTCGGCAAGCACATCGCCCCGATCATCCCGGACGAGGCACGCACGTTCGGCATGGACGCGTTCTTCCCCACCGCGAAGATCTACAACCCCAAGGGCCAGAACTACCTCTCCGTGGACCGCGACCTGGTCCTGGCCTACAAGGAATCCGCCCAGGGCCAGCTGATCCACCCCGGCATCAACGAAGCCGGCGCCGTGGCAGCGTTCACCGCCGCCGGCACCGCCTACGCCACCCACGGCGTGCCCCTGGTCCCGGTCTACGTGTTCTACTCCATGTTCGGCTTCCAGCGCACCGGCGATGCGTTCTGGGCAGCAGCAGACCAGATGACCCGCGGCTTCATCATCGGCGCCACCGCAGGACGGACCACCCTCACCGGCGAAGGACTCCAGCACGCCGACGGACACTCCCCCCTGCTCGCCTCCACCAACCCCGCCGTGGTCACCTACGACCCCGCCTACGGCTACGAAATGGGCCACATCATCCGGGACGGCCTCGAACGCATGTACGGACCTGCCGCAAGCGGCGAAGGAACCGGAACAGCGTCCGATCGAAATTTGATGTACTACCTCACCGTGTACAACGAGCCGATCACCCAGCCCGCCGAACCGGAGGAACTGGACGTCGAGGGCGTCATCAAGGGCATCTACCTGCTGGCCCCGGCGAAGATCGACGGTCCCCGGACCCAGATCCTGGCCTCCGGCGTCTCCGTCCCCTGGGCCATCGAAGCCCAGCGGATCCTCGCCGAAGACTGGTCAGTCTCCGCCGACGTCTGGTCCGTGACCTCCTGGAACGAACTGCGCCGCGACGGACTCGCCGCCGAAGAGGAAGCCTTCCTCAACCCCGGCGAACCCGCCCGCGTCCCATTCGTCACCCAGCAGCTCGAAGGAGCCACCGGACCCGTCGTCGCCGTGTCCGACTACATGAAAGCCGTCCCCGACCAGATCCGCCAATTCGTCCCCAACGAATTCGCCACCCTCGGCGCCGACGGATTCGGCTTCTCCGACACCCGCGCAGCAGCCCGCCGCTTCTTCAAAAACGACACCCATTCCATCGTGGTGCGTTCACTGGAGATGCTCGCCCGCCGCGGCGAGGTGGATGCGCAGGCCCCGATCAAGGCGATTGAGAAGTACAGGCTTCACAACGTCAATGCGGGCACCACGGGCAACGCCGGCGGCGAGGCCTAGCCTGTTTCCTAAATAAGGACGCGACGGCGGCCCCCTCCGAAAGGCGGGGGCCGCCGTCGTCCGTTAAGGCCGGGGGCCATGTGACGCAGGGCAATGTGGATTGTAGCCTTTGCACAAATGGAGGTTGCGGGACGCTGCCCGTATGCTCAAAGAATGCCAGCACCCGCCACCCCGTCCGCCAAGCGCAAACCGTCCACTCCGGGGGTTACTCCGGAGAAGTCGGAGACCCTCAAGAAACTGCGGGCAAACGTGGGCCAGCTGTCCACCACCACCATGCGCGAGCTGGAAAAGTCCCTGCCCTGGTACAGCCGGCTCAGCTCGGACGAGCGCTCGGCGCTGGGCATGGTGGCACAGAACGGCATTGCGGCTTTCGTCACGTGGTATGAGAGGCCCAGCTCTCCGTCATGGATCCTGACGGACGTCTTTGGAACAGCACCCACCGAACTGACCCGCTCCATCAGCCTGCAGAAAGCGCTGCAGTTGATCCGGATCGTGGTGGAGGTGGTGGAGGACCAGGTACCGGTCATTGCACCGGAGGCCGACCAGCCGTCCCTCCGTGAAGCCGTGTTGCGCTACTCGAGGGAGGTTGCCTTTGCTGCGGCGGACGTCTACGCGCGTGCCGCGGAATCCCGGGGGTCCTGGGATACCCGGCTTGAGGCCCTGATTGTGGACGCCATCCTGCGCGGCGAGAACACGGACGCTTTGCGCTCCAGGATCGCGGCGCTTGGTTGGAAGGCCCAGGAGCGCTTCACGGTCATGGTCGGCAACTCCCCTTCGGAGCCCAGTGCCAGCTACGTCAGCGAACTGCGCCGGATGGCCGGCCGGTACGCGGAGGACGCGCTGGTGGGCATCCAGGGCGACCGGCTCATCCTCATCCTGGGCGGCGTACAGGACAGGGAAACCGCATATGTGAAACTCAGCGAAATGTTTGCTCCCGGCCCTGTGGTGTACGGCCCTGAGGCCGGTTCGCTGCTGGAAGCCAGCGGGTCCGCCCAGTCGGCTTTTGCCGGGCTGACCGCGGCCAGGGCGTGGCCGTCCGCCCCCCGGCCCGTGGCTGCCGACGATTTGCTGCCGGAACGGGTCATCTCCGGGGACGACGCCGCCCGCCGTTCCCTGGTCAAGAACATCTACCGACCCTTGCTGGCCGCGTCCAACGGGCTTGTTGAAACCCTCGGCACCTACCTGGAGCTGGGGCATTCACTGGAGGCGACAGCCCGGGAACTCTTCGTTCACGCGAACACTGTGCGGTACCGTTTGAAGCGCGTCTGCGACGTCACAGGGTGGGATCCGCTCCTGCCAAGGGAGGCTTTTGTCCTGCAGGCCGCACTCGTTGTGGGCCGTCTTTCGACGCCACCGAAAGCTGCGGTTGAACGCCAGCCGTCCCGGAATCAGCCCTAACGCGTTGTAGACTTCCTACAACCTGACCCCGTGAGCTTGGTGCGGACAAACACCGCTGGATCACACAGTAATTTGGAAAGCTGGATACGTGCTTGCAATAGTCTGCCCTGGACAGGGCTCACAGACCCCGGGTTTTCTGGCCCCCTGGCTGGAACTGCCCCCGGTGGCAGGCCAGCTGGCCGCCCTCAGCGACATCGCAGGCATTGACCTGATCGCCCACGGGACCACTTCCGACGAAGACACCATCAAGGACACTGCCGTAGCGCAGCCCCTGATCGTGGCTGCCGGACTTGTTGCGGCCGCTTCCCTGTTCGATGTTGAGCTCAGCTCCCTGCCGGTCATCCTGGCAGGCCACTCCGTTGGTGAAATCACCGCCTCTGCCCTCGCAGGCGTACTCAACGAGCAGGAGGCCATGACCTTCGTCCGCGAGCGTGCCAACAGCATGGCCGCAGCCGCAGCCGTCACCCCCACCGGCATGAGCGCAGTGGTGGGCGGCGATCCCGCCGAGGTCCTGGCAGCCATCACCGCCACGGGCGCCACCCCGGCCAACGTCAACGGCGCCGGCCAGACCGTTGCCGCCGGCACTTTTGACCAGCTGAAGGCCCTGGCCGAGAACCCGCCGGCCAAGGCCCGCGTCATTCCCCTGAAGGTAGCCGGCGCCTTCCACACGAGCCACATGGCTCCCGCAGTCAGTGCCCTCAAGGCCCTGGAACCACAGCTTAAGCCGCAGGCACCGAAGGTGCCGCTGCTGTCCAACTACGACGGCGGTGAAGTCACCGACGGCCACGCCGCCGTCGAAAGCCTCATTGCCCAGCTGTCACGCCCCGTCCGCTGGGACCGGTGCATGGAGACGATGGTTGCACGGGGAGTCACCGGCGTCATTGAACTTGCTCCTGCCGGCACGCTTGCCGGCCTCGCCAAGCGGGGCATGCCCGGCGTCAAAACCGTTGCGGTCAAAACCCCGGACGACCTTTCCGCCGCACTGGCGCTTTTCGCAGAACTGGAGGGCAACGCATGAGCGTTCCCACGCTGAAACAGGCCCCGATTCAGGAGCACACCCGGATCCTCGGCCTGGGTGCCTTCCGGCCGGACGTCATCGTCACCAATGAGGACGTGTGCCAGTGGATCGATTCCTCCGATGAATGGATCCGCCAGCGCACCGGCATCGTAACCCGGCACCGGGCCCCGGCCGGGGTCAGCGTCATCGACATGGCCGAGGGCGCTGCCCGCGAGGCCATGGACAAGGCTGGAATCCAGGCCTCGGACCTGGGGGCCGTCATTGTCTCCACCGTGACCCATCCCTACGCCACGCCGTCTGCCGCGGCCGCCCTGGCAGACCGCCTAGGCGCCACCCCGGCACCTGCATTTGACATCTCCGCAGCCTGCGCCGGCTACTGCTACGGCATCGCCCAGGGGGACGCCCTGGTCCGTTCAGGCGCCGCGAAGTATGTCCTGGTGGTGGGCGCTGAGAAGTTGTCAGACGTCATCGACAACCGTGAACGCACCATCTCCTTCCTGCTCGGGGACGGTGCCGGCGCCGTTGTCATTGGCCCCTCCGAGACTCCCGGAATCGCACCTTCGGTCTGGGGGTCGGACGGCAGCAAGTGGGACGCCATCGGCATGACCCGTTCCATGCTCGATGTCCGCGACCTCGGCATGGCTGCCCGCCAGTCGGATTCGACAGGGGACCTTGCCCTGCTCGAGGAAGCCCAGGAACTGTACCCCACCCTCCGCCAGGACGGCCAGACCGTCTTCCGCTGGGCAGTGTGGGAGATGGCAAAGGTGGCCCAGCAGGCCATGGACGCAGCCGGAGTCCAGGCAGAGGACCTGGTGGCCTTCATCCCCCACCAGGCCAACATGCGCATCATCGACGAGATGGTGAAGAAACTGAAGCTGCCCGAGACGGTTACAGTGGCACGGGACATCGCCGATGCAGGTAACACCTCGGCCGCGTCCATTCCGCTGGCCACCCACCGCCTGCTGGCCGAAAAACCGGAACTGAGCGGCGGGCTGGCCCTCCAGATCGGATTCGGAGCCGGGCTCGTCTTCGGCGCACAGGTAGTTGTCCTTCCTTAGGAACGCCCCAACAGGCCGCAACCGCGTCCTGAACCATTTCCGGCAGCCCCTGCCGGCAATACAAGAAAAGGAGCCATCAATGGCTAGCAACGAAGAGATCCTGGCCGGCTTGGCTGAAATCGTCAACGAAGAAACCGGCCTGGCCCCCGAGGCCGTGGAGCTGGACAAGTCCTTCACCGAGGACCTGGACATCGACTCCATCTCCATGATGACCATTGTGGTAAACGCCGAAGAGAAGTTCGGCGTGCGCATCCCGGACGAAGAGGTCAAGAACCTCAAGACCGTCGGCGACGCCGTCAGCTTCATCGCCGGAGCACAGGCCTAACCAAGGCTTCCGCCGTTCAATCGGCATGGCAGGGCTGCCGGTCCGGACGACCGGGCCGGCAGCCCGCCGCATTTTTCCGGTACCTGCCCACACAGGACTGCTCCCAGGGGGCTGTTCCTGGCAGTGATGTTGCTTGCAGCAGGATGCCGATCATCAATACGCGGGACCTCCGGCAGACGGATTCCCCACCGACGAAAGAGTGATCCCATGACACGCAAAGTAGTCATCACCGGTCTGGGTGCCACCACGCCCATCGGCGGCGATGTACCCACGATGTGGAACAACGCGCTCAAGGGGGTCTCCGGTGCCCGCACCCTGGAGGACGACTGGGTAGCCAAGTACGAGCTGCCCGTCCACTTCGCCGCGCGTTGCAGCACCCCCGCCCTGGACGTGCTCAGCCGCGTCGAGGCCAAGCGCATGGACCCGTCCACCCAGTTCGGCGTCATCGCCGCCCGTGAGGCGTGGGCTGACTCCGGCATCACCGACTTTGACAAGGACAGGCTGGCAGTCGCCTTCGCCACGGGCATTGGGGGCGTCTGGACGCTCCTTGACGCCTGGGACACCCTCAAGGAAAAAGGCCCCCGCCGGGTCCTCCCCATGACCGTTCCCATGCTGATGCCCAACGGTGTTGCCGCAGCCGTCAGCCTGGACCTCGGCGCCCGCGCCGGTGCCCACACCCCTGTTTCCGCCTGTGCGTCCGGCACCGAAGCCCTGCACCTTGGGCTCGACCTGATCCGCTCAGGCAAGGCCGACGTGGTCATGTGCGGCGGCGCCGAAGCAGCCATCCACCCGATGCCCCTCGCAGCCTTCGCCTCCATGCAGGCACTCTCCCGCCGGAACGACGACCCGCAGGGCGCCTCCCGTCCCTACGACACGGGCCGCGACGGCTTTGTTATGGGCGAAGGCGCCGGTGCACTGGTCCTCGAGGCTGAGGAGCACGCCCTGGCCCGCGGAGCGCGCATCTACGGTGAACTGGCGGGAACGTCCGTCACCGCTGATGCCTACCACATCACGGCTCCCGACCCCGCAGGCCTGGGTGCCACCCGTGCACTCAAAGCTGCCATGTTCGATGGCCGCATCCAGCCTGAGGACGTGGTGCACGTGAACGCGCACGCCACGTCAACGCCGGTGGGAGACAAGCCTGAATACACTGCCCTCCGGGCTGCACTGGGAAGCCATGTGGACAACGTCGCCGTTTCCGCAACGAAGTCCCAGATGGGCCACCTCCTGGGCGCATCCGGCGCTGTCGAGGCCGTCCTGACAGTGCTTGCTGTTTACGACCGGAAGGCACCGGTCACCATCAACCTGGAAAACCAGGACCCGGAGATCCCGCTCGACGTCGTCACCTCAGCCCGCGACCTGCCGGCCGGCAACATCGTGGCGCTGAGCAACTCGTTCGGCTTCGGTGGCCACAACGCCGTCATTGCAATCCGCAGCGTCTGACCTTTAGGACGTCGAACCGCCTACAAGAGGAGGCCCCGCCATTCGGCGGGGCCTCCTCTTTGCTATGGAAAATTCAGGTCGACGGCGGTCAGCCCACCTGGTGGAGCCAACGAACGGGTGCGCCTTCGGCGGCGTGCCGGAACGGCTCGAGTTCCTCGTCCCAGGCCTCGCCGAGGGCAAGGGAAAGCTCGTGGTAGACGGCTGCGGGGTCGCCGGCACCTGACTCGTAGGCGTACCGGATCCTGTCCTCGGACACCATGATGTTGCCGTGCACGTCGGTGACAGCGTGGAAGATGCCCAGCTCAGGGGTGTGGGACCAGCGGCCGCCGTCGACACCCTGGCTCGGCTCCTCGGTGACCTCATACCGGAGATGCGCCCACCCCCGCAGGGACGACGCAAGCTGTGATCCCGTACCGGGGGCACCGGTCCAGGACAGCTCGGCCCGAAACATTCCGGGCGCGGCAGGCTGCGGGGTCCACTCAAGGTCCGTCCGCTTGTCCACGACGGATCCGATGGCCCACTCAACGTGGGGGCACAGAGCCGTAGGGGCCGAGTGAACGAACAGCACACCGCGGGTCATTGCAACAGACATTCCATCCTCCATAGCTCTAGGTACGTCTTCCCCAACGACCTCTGCCTGGATGGAACTGCCGTGCCCTGCACTGCGGCTGTGGTTCCTGCCTGCGTATTCAGATGTATCAGATAAAGCTGTGTCCGGGCTTACCGTGACGCAAGAAGCTGGTAGCTTCAAGCGGGACTTGAAAGTTGCCGGACGTGACTCTTATTGTGCCGTACCGCACCAAATTACGCCAGTGCGATTCTGCACCGCGGACTTACGCCCTTGGGTGGGCCTGCTGGTAGCTCTTGCGCAGCCGGTCAACCGAGACGTGGGTGTAGATCTGGGTGGTGGCCAGGCTGCTGTGCCCGAGGATTTCCTGCACTGCGCGCAGATCGGCTCCCCCGTCCAGCAGGTGCGTGGCCGCCGAATGCCGCAGCGCGTGCGGGCCTGACGCGGAGGTGTCCCCAAGCCCGGCGAAAAGGTTGTTGACCATGGAGCGGACCTGCCGCTGGTCCACCCTTCCGCCCCGGGCGCCCAGGAAGAGGGCCGGCCCGCTGTTGTCCCGGGCAAGCAGTGGCCTGCCGCGCCGCAGCCAGTCATCCACCGCGAGGGCTGCCGGAACACCGTACGGAACAGTGCGCTCCTTGTTGCCCTTGCCGATGACGCGCAAAGTGCGCCGGTCCGGGTCCAGGTCATCAACATCCAGCCCCGCCAGTTCGCCCACCCGGACTCCCGTGGCGTAGAGCAGTTCCACGATGGCACGGTCCCGCAGGGCGAGCGGCGCACCCTCGGCCGCCGCTTCTTCCAGGATGGCCAGCAGCCGGGTCAACTGCCCGGCCTGCAGTACCCCGGGCAGGGACTGCTCGCGTTTCGGGGCCTTGAGCCTGAGCGCAGGATCGGCGGCGATACGCTCCTCCGCCATGGCCCAGGCCGTGAAAACCCTGACAGAGGCGGACCGGCGGGCCAGGGTGCTGCGCGCCGCACCCTCCTGGCTCTGGGCACCGAGCCAGCGCCGGAGCGTTCCGAGTTCCAGGTCCTGGAGCCGGACAGCGCCTTCAGACGCAGCGTGGGACAGGAGGCTGCGGACATCGCCCAGGTATCCGCGGAGAGTGTGGGGGGAGACCGCACGCTCGGCGGAGAGGTACCGCGCGAAGGCGTCAAGCGCCCCGCCGAGCTCCGCAGGCAATCCCTCATCATCCACCCACCTACTCTCTCAGCTGCGGCTGGGAAACTATTGACTGACACGCTCCACTCAACCGGGTGACTGCGCTTCCCGTCCCGGGCGGCCCGGACCCGCTATGCCGTGGGCGTCAGCCGGTTGCCTTGCCGCGTTTCCAGCCTCCCCGTTCTGAGACGGCGAGGCCCAGCAGGCCCAGCCGGCCCAGCCCGGCCCGCACCGACTCCTGGGCCAGGCCCGCCACCACCGAGAGCTTTTCGACCGATGTCACGGAGCGCAGCGGCAGCGCGTCCAGGAGGATCAGATCCTCCAGCGTCAGCCCGTCCTGCACTGCAGCCTGCCCGTGGCGGGGATCAGGGAGGGCGGAGCCACTGGGGCCGGCCAACTCGGCAACCTCGGCAGCATCCGTTACGCAGACTGCACCTCCATCCCTCAGAAGCCGGTGACATCCGGCCGAGTTGGCGCTGTGCACGGACCCCGGCACAGCGCCGACCGCCCGACCAAGGGTCTCCGCGTGATGGGCGGTGTTGAGCGCCCCGGACCGCCACCTGGCCTCCACCACCACGGTCACGGCGGACAGGGCGGCAATGATGCGGTTACGTTGCAGGAACCGGTAGCGCGTGGGGGCGGAGCCCGGAGGAACCTCGGCCAGGACGGCGCCCTGGTTGCACACGGCCCGCAGGAGATCCTCGTTCCCAGAAGGATAGAACCGGTCCACTCCCCCTGCCATCACAGCAATGGTGGGGACCGCACCGGACGCTCCGGCGAGGGCGGCCCGGTGGGCATGCGCGTCGATGCCGTAGGCCCCTCCCGACACCACGGTGAAGCCGCGCTGGGCCAGCGAGTAGGCAAGATCGCCGGTGACGGCGGCGCCGTAACTTGTGCTGTCCCGCGAGCCAACCAGGGCTATGGATGTTGCTGCTCCGGGCAGCGGCTGCTCCTGGCCCCGCCACCAGAGGCAGATCGGTTCCTGGATTCCAAGGTCTGCCAGCTGGACCGGCCACAATTCGTCCGACGGGATGATCAGCCGCCCGCCCAGTCGCGCCATGGTTGCAAGGTCCCGCTCGGGGGCCAGGTCCGGTATCCGGGGATGCCAGCGTTTCAGGGAAGCGGCCATCCCTGCCCAGCTGCTGCCGGAGCCCCCGTCCGAGAGCAGCGCGGTGATCTCCCGCTCCAGCTCGGGGCCGGCCGACAGTTGCCCCGTGGCGATCCGCAGGGCGTCCACTGCCCCGACCGCCTGCACCAGGGCAAGTCCGGCAGCGTCCTGGGGTTCCATGAGGCGTGAGAGGGCGGCTCGGGAACGCCGCTCGATGCCCACATCCATGGTTGCCTCCCTCATGCTGCCGCCGCCGCTGCCTGCCGAAGCCCCAGCGCCTGGCCGATGTCGTTGATGTCCGGTTGCTCCCGGTATCCCAAATCGGCAAGGGTCCATGCGAGCCGGAGCACCCGGTCATACCCGCGGGCGGTGAGGACACCACGTTCCAGGGAATGGTCCAGGATGCGGGTGACTGCCGGCGGGAGCCGAAGCTCACCCCGGAGTACGCGGCCGGGGACCTGCGCATTGGTCTCCAGCCCGTAGGCGGCCAACCTCTCCAGCTGACGGGACCGGGCGCCCAACACCCGCCGTGCGACGGTTGCCGTGTCTTCCTCGGCCCCTGCCTGTCCGAAGTCGGCCAGCGAGACCCGTTCCACCTGAAGCTGGATGTCCACCCTGTCGAGGAGCGGACCGGACATCCTGGCCAGGTAGCGCCGCCGCATCATGGGCGTGCAGGTGCAGTCGAGGCCTTTACCGGAGGCCTTGCCGCAGGGACAGGGGTTGGCGGCAAGCACAAGCTGGAACCGTGCTGGATAAGCAGCGGTTCCGGCTGAGCGGTGGATCACCAGTTCTCCGCTTTCCAGGGGCTGGCGGAGGGCATCCAGCACGCGGCGCTCGTACTCGGGTGCCTCGTCAAGGAACAGGACTCCGCGGTGGGCACGGGAAGCAGCTCCGGGCCGGGGAAGCCCGGAGCCTCCCCCAATGATGGCCGCCGCGGTTGCGGAGTGGTGCGGGCTTTCGAAGGGTGGCCGCCGGAGGAGCTGCACCGGGGACGACGGCAGTCCGCACAGCGAATGGATGGCTGTGACCTCCATGGACTCATGGTCGCCAAGATCCGGCAGGAGCCCGGGCAGGCGTTCCGCCAGCATGGTCTTGCCCGCGCCCGGAGGGCCCGTCAGGAGGAGATGGTGCGCGCCGGCAGCTGCGACTTCCAGTGCGCGCCGGGCATCCCCCTGGCCGGAGACGTCCGCCATGTCAGGGTAGGTGCCGGCCTCCACTCCTGCGTCCCCGGGGCTGTCCGGGTCCTCGGGTTCGAAATCCAGCGCAAGCTCCTGGGGATCCGCGCCGAATTCCAGCGCCAGCCGGGCCAGGGTGCTGTACCCCCGCACGTTGGCATCAGGAACCAACGATGCCTCCGCCAGGTTTGCCTGCGCCACAACGATGTCCGGATAACCGGCCTGCACCGAGGCCATCACCGCCGGAAGGATGCCGCGAACAGGGCGCAGCCGGCCGTCGAGTCCCAGCTCGGCGATAAACACCGTCCGCCCGGTGGGTTTGATGTCATTGGCGGCACGGAGTACGGCCATGGTCACCGCCAGGTCGAATCCGGATCCCCGCTTCGGCAGGGACGCGGGGATGAGGTTGGCGGTGATCTTCCGGCGGCTCAGCGGAATTCCGGAATTCTTCGCAGCCGACCGGATCCGCTCCTTGGCCTCGTTCAGGGAGGCGTCCGGCAACCCGAGCAGTACGAATGCAGGGAGCGTCTGGCCGATGTCGGCCTCGACCTCCACCATGTAGCCGTTCAGCCCCACCAGGGCGATGGAGTAGGTGCGTCCCAGCGGCATTCAGCCCACCCCCCTGAGGTGCTCCACCAGGGGCGACCCGCCGCCGTCGTCAATCACGGCGATGACGTCAACGCGCCGCAGCGGCATCCGAAGCTCACGGTCCCGGCACCATGCGGCCCCAAGCCGGTGCAGCCGCGCCAGCTTGTCCGGGCCAACGGCTTCAAAGGGATGGCCGTAATCGAGGGTACGGCGGGTTTTGACCTCGGCGATCACCAGGGCATCGCCGTCGAGCGCGACGATGTCTATTTCGCCCTCGGTGCAGCGCCAGTTGCGCTCCACCACGAGCATGCCGAGGGTTTCCAGGTAACCGGCGGCAAGGTCCTCGCCGTGCCGGCCCAGCAGGTCTTTCGATTTCATGTCTACCTCCGCAACCAGCCTGGACGGGCTGGGAAACGAAGGACAGGACGACGGTCCCCTATGTGGATGAACCGGGGCCGGCAGGCCCTGTGCAGGAAAGGTCAGCTGTGCAGGAGAAGTCCAGGCAGTGCAGGGTGCTAGTTGCCCAGGTCGACATCCTTGGGCAGGGCAAGCTCCTCATTGCGCGGAAGCTCTTCGACGTTGACGTCCTTGAAGGTCAGGACGCGGACACTCTTGACGAACCGTGCAGAACGGTAGACGTCCCAGACCCAGGCATCCTGCAGGGTCAGGTCAAAGTAGACCTCGCCGTCTGCGCTGCGGGCCTGAAGGTCCACATGGTTGGCCAGGTAGAAGCGGCGTTCGGTCTCGACAACGTAGCTGAACAGCCCGACGACATCGCGGTATTCACGGTAGAGCTGAAGCTCCATGTCGGTTTCATAGTTTTCAAGATCCTCGGCACTCATGCTTCCATCTTGCACCATCGGCAGGGCGGCTGGTGTCCGGCGCGGGGCTCAGGCCCCCGCGGCAGCTTCTTCCCCGCCTGGCCCTGCACCGTCCGGCAGGCCGGCGTCAGCCAGTTCCCCACCAAGGAGCCGCCAGCTGACCCGGTGATACGGCGTGGGTCCGGCCGCACGGAGGACGTCCCGGTGCAGTGCGGTGGCGTAGCCCTTGTTGATGTCCCAGCCGAAGTCGGGGAACTCCCTATGGAGCTCCCGCATCATCCGGTCCCGCTCAACCTTTGCGATGACGCTGGCAGCCGCCACGCTCAGGCACTGCATATCCGCCTTGACCTTGGTGTGAACCGGAGCGTCGCAGCTGGCCTCCACCATGGGCTCGTCGAACAGGGACAGCTGCCCGGCAGGTGAAAGCCAGTTGTGGCTTCCGTCCAGGAGCACCGCCTCGGGGCGGACACCCGCAGAAAGGACTTCCTGCCACGCCCTGGTTCCTGCAAGGCGCAACGCGGCGATAATGCCGATGGAGTCGATTTCCTGCGCTGAGGCGTGGCCCACTGCCGACGCCACGCTCCACCGGCGGACCAGCGGGTCAAGGCGTTCCCGCTCCGCAGGGGGCAGGAGTTTGCTGTCCCGGACCCCGGCCAGGGGCTTCTGCCGTTCCAGGTCAACGACGGCGATGCCCACGCTGACGGGCCCGGCAAGCGCGCCGCGCCCCACCTCGTCCACACCGGCAAGGTACCGGATCCCCTGGGCCTTGAAGGTCCGCTCGTGCCTGAGGGTGGGTGCCTTGGCCTGGGGAACCCTGGTGGAGCCCGTCCTGGTCTTAAGTGCGGCGGGCATGGTCAGGGCGCCGCCGGTACGTTGCGGAACACATCCGGATAGTTGCCCAGGGTGGTGAACCGGCTCAGTGGCCAGGCGATGACGGCGGCCTTGCCTTCGAGGTCGGCAATGTCGATGAATCCGCCGTCGGAGTCCATGTGGGCGCGGGAGTCGGCGGAATGGTTGCGGTTGTCTCCCATCACCCACACCTTGCCCTCGGGGACAGTCACGTCAAAGTTGCGGATCTGCGGGATTTCAGCCGGGTTGATATAGCTCTCGTTAATGGCGGTCCCGTTAATGGTCAGTCTACCGCCGGCATCGCAGCAGACCACATGGTCCCCCGGGAGCCCGATGACCCTCTTGACCAGGTGCTGCTCGGAGTTGTCCGGCAGCAGGCCAACGAATGTCAGCCCGTCCTGGACCCAGGTGAAGGGACCCTGCGGTTGTTCGGGCGCGGCCTGGAGCCAGCCCTTGGTATCCCGGAAAACCACGACGTCGCCGCGGTTCAGCGCGAACGGCTCGGGGACCAGGAGGTTGACGAAGATACGGTCGTCCACTTCCAGGGTATTGACCATGGATTCGGACGGGATGAAAAACGCACGGAACAGGAAGGTCTTGATCAGGAAGGAAAGGACGACGGCGATCACCACCACCGTGGCCACTTCCTTCAGCCACGCGAAGACGGGGCTGCCGGCGGGCTTCGCCGCTGACTTGGCGGCGGCGCGACTGCCCTCGGCGCCGGCCGCAGGCGCGTCAGGGCGCTGGCCGGAAGTCCCGGGAACGGCATCGGCCGGAACGTCCGAAGCGCCTTCATGGCGTGGTTCGGGAGTCCGCGCGTGGTTCTCGGGCATCTACTGTCCGTTCTCTGTTGTTGGTCCTGCAGGCGGACGGGGTACTGAAGCAAACCTATCAAGCGGCCAGATGATCTGGACCGGCCTGCCGATCACCCTGTCCAGCGGGACCATGCCGCCGCCGGGGGCTCCGAGCAGGCTTCGCGAATCGGCCGACACGGAGCGGTGGTCCCCCATCAGCCACAGCCGGCCATCCGGGACCACGGCACTGAACTTTTGGGTACTGGGGGCATCTCCGTTGAAGATGTAGGGCTCCGCCAGGGGCTCTCCGTTCACCGTCACGTTGCCGCCGGCGTCGCAGCAGGCCACCGAGTCCCCCGGGAGCCCGATGACCCTCTTGACGTAGGTGGTGTCGCTGCCGGTGAGGCCGATCCAGTGGGTGACGGCGGCCGCGCTGTCCACCAGGGGGCCGTTGCCGCTATTGAGCGGGGCGAAACTGCCCCTTCCGTCAAAGACGACGATGTCCCCGCGCCGGATGGGCTCAGCGCGGAAATCGGTCCGGGAAACCAGGATGCGGTCCCCGCCTTCCAGCACGGGTTCCATGGACGCGGACGGGATGAAGTAGACATCAAGCCACAGCGATCGGACCAGTCCGCTGACCGCAACCGCCAGGATGACGGCCAGGAACGCAAAACGCCAGCCCATTTTCCGGGGCTGGCGTTTTGTGTGGTCCATGGTCCGTATCCTGGGCGCTGGTGCTGAATGGCTCCGGCGCTGGCCGGATACGGCCGCGGCCCGGCCTCTGCAGTCCGAAAGGACTTACTTGGCGGTGCTGAAGTCGCGCTTTTCCTTGATCTTCGCAGCCTTACCGCGCAGTGCACGCATGTAGTAAAGCTTCGCGCGGCGGACGTCACCCTTGGTGACGACCTCGATCTTGTCGATGATCGGGGAGTGAACCGGGAAGGTACGCTCCACGCCGACGCCGAAGGAAACCTTGCGGACCGTGAAGGTCTCACGGACGCCGTCGCCCTGGCGGCCCAGGACGAAGCCCTGGAATACCTGGACACGGGAGTTCTTGCCTTCGATGATGTTCACGTGCACCTTGAGGGTGTCACCCGCGCGGAACTCGGGAACATCGGTACGCAGCGAGGCTGCATCGAGGGAATCGAGAATATGCATAATTGCACTCCTGGTGAACGCCACAGGTCATTCACTTTGGGTCACGGCAGCAAACCTGGGGCGCTCGTGGCGCACTGGGGATTTCCGCCGAAAGGTAAGTGGTCCGGCCACTTCACTGATTGATGAGGCCGGTTGCCTTAGCTGTTGGTTGCGCTCCCCCTGTGGCAGGTGCGGACCCAGCAGACACAAGGACTAATTTTGCCACACCGCGGGGGCTACAGCCAATCCTGCAGCTCCCGGAGCCCAGGGAGCCGGCCACGGCATCATGACGCCATTAGTCCTGTGGTGTGCCTTCAGCGCCGGGTCGGCGGCGCAGGCGGCCGTCCACGACGTCGTATCCCAGGTCCTGCAGTTCGGTGCGGTCGGCACGTGGCAGCTTGCCGGCGTCGAACGCTTCGAGGAGGTCGGGGCGGCGCTCCGCCGTCCGCCGGAACTGTTCGTGGCGGCGCCACTGCGCGATCTTGCCGTGGTTCCCGCTCAGCAGCACGGCAGGCACTTCCCGCTCGCGCCACACAGAGGGTTTGGTGTAGACGGGGTACTCCAGGAGCCCGTCGGAATGGGATTCCTCCACCAGGGACTCGGGGTTGCCCACCACGCCCGGCAGCAGGCGTCCAATGGCTTCCACCATGGCCAGCACCGCAACCTCGCCGCCATTGAGGACGTAGTCCCCCAGGCTGACGGGGCGGACGTCAAAATGCTCCCGGGACCATTCGATGACGCGCTCGTCGATGCCCTCGTAGCGTCCGCAGGCGAACGCAAGGTGCTCCTGCTCGGCCAGTTCGTACGCCAGCGCCTGGGTGAACCTCTCCCCCGCCGGCGACGGCACGATCAGGACCGGCCTGCCCGATCCCTCCGGGCGGTCGGCAGCGATGGGCTCCAGGGCCTGCGCCCACGGTTCGGGCTTCATCACCATGCCGGCGCCCCCGCCGTAGGGCGTGTCGTCGACGGTGCGGTGCCTGTCCGTGGTGAAGGCGCGGAGGTCGTGGACGCGGAGGTCCAGGATGCCGTCCTGGCGGGCTTTTCCGATCAGGGACAGTTCCAGGGGTGCCAGGTATTCGGGAAAAATGCTGACGACGTCGATCCGCATCTAGGCTTTCTCCTCCGGCTCCGAAGCGGCTGCCTGCTCCTCCGCATTCAGCTCGAAGAGGCCGTCCGGCGGCGTGAGGAGGATGAACCCCCCGTCAACATTGACCTCGGGCACGATCTGCTCCACGAAGGGAACCAGGATTTCCTTGCCCTCCGGCGTGGTGACCATCAGGAGGTCCTGGACAGGCATGGTGTTCAGTGCGGTAACCTTGCCGACCACTCGGGGACCGATCCTGGCCTCCAGGCCGACGAGTTCGTGCTCGTACCAGCCTTCGTCGTCGTCTTCGTCCAACTCCTCGGTTTCAATGAAAAGCTTGGCGCCCCGGAGGGTTTCCGCCTCGTTGCGGGTCCGAATTTCGTCGAAGCCCAGTAGCAGGATGTCCTTGTTCCAGCGGGCGCTGTTTACGGTGAGCGGGCCCGCTGACGCCGGCTCAACCACGAATTCGGTGCCCGGCACGAACCTGTCTCCAGGGGCGTCGGTCAGGACCTGGACCGTCACTTCGCCGCGGATACCGTGCGGTTTGCCGATTCGTGCCACCTGAAGCTGCATGTGTTCCTCTGTGTTGGATGTGGTTTTCGGTGCTCTGGTGAAAGCACTCCGGCCCCTCCACCGCATGGGTGGAGGGGCCGGAGCTAAAACTGAATAGTGCCGAGCGCTCAGCGGCGGCGGTCGGTGTCGACAACGTCGACCCGCACCGGTTCGCCACCGGCCAGAGCTGCCACCACGGTGCGCAGTGCACGCGCCGTGCGGCCCTGGCGGCCGATCACCCGTCCGAGGTCGTCCTGGTGAACGCGCACTTCGAGGGTGTCCCCGCGGCGGTTGTTCTTGGAGCTGACCTTGACGTCATCCGGGGAATCAACGATTCCGCGGACCAGGTGTTCCAGCGCTTCTGCCAGCAATCTACTCAGCCTCGGTGGTCTCTGCTTCGGCCTCGGCAGGAGCTTCGGCTGCATCAGACTTGGATGCCTTCTTGGTGATGGCTTCCGGGATGATCACGGAACCCTTTTCCGGGGCAACGAAGGCTTCCTTCTGGGTCTTGGTCTTCAGGGTGCCTTCCTGGCCCGGCAGGCCCTTGAACTTCTGCCAGTCACCGGTGATCTTGAGGATCGCGGCAACCTGCTCAGACGGCTGGGCGCCGACGGACAGCCAGTACTGGGCACGCTCGGAGTTGACCTCGATGTATGAGGGCTCTTCGGTGGGGTGGTACTTGCCGATCTCTTCGATGGCGCGGCCGTCACGCTTGGTGCGTGAGTCCGCGACGACGATGCGGTAGTACGGTGCGCGCATCTTGCCAAAGCGCTTAAGGCGAATCTTTACGGCCACTGTTGTGGTCACTCCTGTTTCAGAAAGGGGGTGAACCCGGCGTTCTGCACCCGTGGGGCGGGCCGTACTTGCGGGTTCGAAGGACAGGATCCAGACGCGGAGAGAGGGGCCACGCAGATCGAGTACCTGTCTATTGTGCCAGATCAGCGCCAGGATTTCGACTTGGCGCGGCGTGACACGGGCGACGCCGGCCGGAGGTTCCGGCCGGATCAGCTCAGGCGGACCAGACGTACAGGCCGGTACGCTCCGAGTCGTCGATTCCGCTGGCGAGTTCGGCGAGCCGCTGCACGTAAGTCCGCGCCTCTGCAGCGCCAAACGGCATGTCATCCTGCGCGGCCCACTGTTCGGCGACCTCTTCGAGGATGTCGCCTTCCCCTTCGGTTTCATAGGACAGCAGGTCGGCCAGGGCGCGCACCATGGCCGGGGGCACGGCCAGGAGCGAATCGCTGCCCACATCCACCATGGTCAGTTCGTAATCGGCTCCTCCGGCGTGCACGGCGGCACCGGCCAGGTCGCCCAGCTGCTCCACTTCGAAATCGCTGATGTCCGGGATCCGGACCGCGTCACCTGCGGGCGCGCTGCCGCCGCCGTCAAGGACGCCAGCACGCTTCAGTGCTGCGTCGTGGGTGGCAACAAAGATCTCGGTGAAGCCCATGGGGATTGCCCTCATTCCGTTGGCGGTGGTGCGGCCGCCGGGAGGCTGCTCCTGCCCGGCCGTTCGGATTCAGCCTAGTTCGAATTCAGCCCAGTTCGAATTCAGCCCGGACCGCATTCAGCCCCATTCGGATCCAGCACGGTCCGGAGTCATGCCCGGCAGAGCTGCGGCCGGAATTTCCCGGCAGCTCCAGGCCGCCGGAACAGGGCGCGTGCAGCGCCGGCATACCCGGTGGTCAGCGCACAGCCACCCGGATGCGGTTGCGCCACGGATCCTCGAACCGGAGTTCGGCTCCGGTGTGGTGGGCGGCAACACCGGCGACCTTGAGGCGGTCGGCGAGGGAGCCGACGTCGTCCCCGGACGGCACCTCGATGAGGACCTCGCCCAGGCCGAGGGTGTCCTTGCGCGGTCCCGCCCCGCGGCTGTTCCAGACGTTCATGGCCATGTGGTGGTGGTAGCGGCCGGCGGAAACAAACAGGGCTTGTCCGTGCCAGCCGGCGGTCTTCTCGAAGCCGAGGGTCCCCACGTAGAAGTCGCGGGCTGTCTGGACGTCGCCCACCTGGAGGTGCACGTGGCCGACGCCCGCCACGGACCCGAGCTGGCGCTCCAGGGAATCTTCCGTCAGGTGCTGCTCGAGGTACCGCTGCGGCGGGAGTGCCAGGCTGTCCATCACCACGTCAGTGCCGTTCCAGGACCAGTTGCTGCGCGGCCGGTCCCAATAGAGTTCGATGCCATTGCCCTCGGGGTCATTGAAGTAGAAGGCTTCACTGACAAGGTGGTCGGCGCTGCCGGTGAACGAGCGCGGTTCGAACCGGGCGGCGGTGGCGATGGTGGCGGCCAGGTCTGCCTGGTTCTCAAACAGCAGCGCGGTGTGGAACAGGCCGGCCTCTCCCCTGCCCGGCAGGTTCAGCCCGGGTGCGGGCGCCAGGTGCACAAGCGGCTTCTGCAGACGGCCGAGGTAGATTCCGCCGTCCTGCTCGGCAATGACCTCCAGGCCGAGGGCGCGCTGGTAGTAGTCGGTCATCACCTTCATGTTGCCTACCTTGAGCATCACGGTGCCCATGGCGAGGTCGGCAGGCAGAAGATCCTGGCTTGCGGCTTGTGCAGACATTGATAACTCCCGGTGCTGTGGGCCTTCCGGTTGGCAGCCCTTACACACTTAAAATTACTTGAAGCTTCAATTTATTCCAAGTCCCGGGCCGGATATCTTTTCAGCGGATGACCCGACCGCCCAGGACAACGTGCGCCAGGCCATGAACCGCTTCCGGTACCTTCCGCGGGTCCTCCCGGCACACGACAACGTCTGCCCGCGCCCCTTCTTCCAGGCCGTCCGCGCCCAGCCACTCCCGCGCACTCCAACACGCGGCGTCCAGGGCAGACGCCATGGGCAGTCCGGCAGCATGAAGGGCCAGGATCTCGTCGGCGATCCTGCCGTGCCTGATCACGCTGCCGGCGTCGGTCCCGGCGTAGATCCGCACGCCTGCCTCGAACGCCTCAAGCACCCGTTCCTCCCGCCGTCCCCACAGTGAGCGCATGTGGGCCGCATACCGTGGGAACTTGGGCGCCGCCTGGGCAGCAATGTCCGGAAACGTGGCGATGTTGATCAGGGTGGGCACAATGGGCACCTTCTGCTCCACGAACCGGGGCAGGTGCCGCGGCAGGAGGCCGGTGGCGTGCTCGACGCAGTCGATGCCGGCGTCCAGCACGTCGTCGAGCGTCTCTTCCGCGAAGCAGTGGGCGGTGACGCGCGCGCCTTCGTCATGGGCGGCCTGGACGGCATCGCGGACGACGGCGGCAGGGAACGACGGCGCGAGGTCGCCGGCGTCGCGGTCAATCCAGTCCCCCACGAGCTTGACCCATCCGTCGCCTTCCCTGGCCTGTTTACGGACAGCTTCCACCAGGCCCTCCGGTTCAACTTCCTCGGCGAACCCCCGCAGGTACCGGCGCGTGCGCGCAACGCGGCGTCCGGCGCGGATCAGCACCGGGACGTCTCTTCTGTCCTGCAGCCACCGCGTATCCGCCGGGGAACCTGCGTCGCGGACCAGCGTGGTGCCTGCGTCCAGGTCGGTCCGTGCCTGCTCTTCGGCGGTCGGAGCATCCACCGCCCCTCCCACGCCGAGCCCGATGTGGCAGTGGGCATCCACGAAGCCCGGCAGCACCCATCCCGCCAGGCTCCGGTCAGGGGCCTTTGCCGGCCGGCGAAACGTCAGGCGCCCGTCAACAGACCACAGTCCGCGCTGTTCACTCCCGGGTCCGGTCAGGACCTTCCCCGTGAACTCGATAATTTCTGCCATGAATCTGCCTCTTTCCCGCCCGGTCAGGCTAGCACCGGCAATGTGACAAACCCCGAAAGAAAGGCTGTGGTAGCTTTCATCTTGACCACACGGGTGCCCCTGCAGGGGCTGAGATCGGGCTGACGCAGCCTGCGACCGTCGAACCTGTCCGGGTAATGCCGGCGAAGGAAGTGAGTATTCCTTGAATACACCAAATCAGCAGCTGAACCCTGCCCGCAACAACCCGGGTGCCGCCACTGGCGTGAACCCGCCCCCGGTAACGCAATCCCTGAAATCCCATTCCCTGACCTACCTCGAGGACGCCGGGACCGGTATCCGTGTTCCCGTGACGGAAATCGCGTTGGAGCCGTCGCCCAACGGCGTGCCGAACCAGCCGTTCCGGACTTACCGGACGGCCGGCCCGGGGAGCGACCCCGTGCAGGGCCTTCCTCCTTTCCGCAAGGAATGGATCGAGGCGCGGGCAGACACGGAAGCGTACAGCGGCAGGGAGAGGAACCTGCTCGACGACGGACGCTCGGCCGTGCGCCGCGGCGCCGCCAGTGCGGAGTGGAAGGGAGCGCCTCCCGTGCCCCGCCGCGCCGTCGAGGGACGGACCGTGACCCAGATGCACTACGCACGGCAGGGCCTCATTACCCCGGAAATGCGCTTCGTGGCGCTGCGGGAGAACTGCGATGTTGAACTGGTACGGAGCGAACTCGCCGCAGGACGGGCCATCATTCCCAACAACATCAACCACCCCGAATCCGAGCCGATGATCATCGGCAAGGCCTTCCTGGTGAAGATCAACGCCAACATCGGCAACTCGGCAGTGACCAGTTCAATCGCCGAAGAAGTGGACAAGCTGCAGTGGGCAACCCGGTGGGGCGCCGACACCGTCATGGATCTTTCCACCGGCGACGACATCCACACCACCCGGGAGTGGATCATCCGCAATTCGCCTGTCCCGATCGGCACCGTCCCCATCTACCAGGCCCTGGAGAAGGTCAACGGCGAAGCCAACGCCCTGACCTGGGAGATCTTCCGTGACACCGTCATCGAACAGTGCGAGCAGGGGGTGGACTACATGACCATCCACGCCGGCGTGCTGCTTCGCTACGTTCCCCTGACCGCCAACCGCGTCACGGGCATCGTGTCCCGGGGCGGGTCCATCATGGCCGGGTGGTGCCTGGCGCACCACCGGGAGAACTTCCTCTACACGCACTTCGATGAGCTCTGCAAAATTTTCGCCCGGTACGACGTCGCGTTTTCCCTGGGTGACGGCCTGCGGCCGGGGGCGACGGCGGATGCCAACGATGCCGCGCAGTTTGCCGAACTGGACACGCTCGCCGAGCTCACGCAGCGTGCCTGGGAGCACGACGTCCAGGTGATGGTGGAGGGTCCTGGACACGTTCCGTTCCACCTGGTCAGGGAGAACGTGGAACGGCAGCAGGAGCTGTGCAAGGGCGCGCCGTTCTACACGCTGGGCCCGCTGGTGACCGACGTGGCCCCGGGCTACGACCACATCACCTCCGCCATTGGAGCCACGGAAATTGCCCGCTATGGCACGGCAATGCTGTGCTACGTCACGCCCAAGGAACACCTGGGGCTGCCCAACAAGGACGACGTCAAGACAGGGGTGATCACGTACAA
Source organism: Pseudarthrobacter sp. NKDBFgelt (assembly GCF_046097905.1). Taxonomy (NCBI): domain Bacteria; kingdom Bacillati; phylum Actinomycetota; class Actinomycetes; order Micrococcales; family Micrococcaceae; genus Pseudarthrobacter; species Pseudarthrobacter sp. NKDBFgelt. The sequence continues at coordinate 22,134 of NZ_JBJURL010000044.1, forward strand.
GATCGCTGCGCACGCGGCAGACCTTGCCAAAGGCCACCCGGGCGCCCACGAACGTGATGACGCACTGTCCAAGGCACGCTTCGAGTTCCGGTGGCGTGACCAGTTTGCGTTGTCGCTGGACCCGGAGACGGCCGAGGCCTTCCACGACGAGACCCTCCCGGCCGAACCGGCGAAGACCGCGCATTTCTGCTCCATGTGCGGGCCCAAGTTCTGCTCCATGAGGATCAGCCAGGACATCCGGGACGAATTCGGATCCGCGGAGGCACAGGCAGCCCTTGCCGAAGCGGCAGCCGGCATGCGGGGCAAGAGCGAGGAATTCCTGGCCGCCGGCGGGAAAGTTTATTTGCCGGAGCTGAGCGTTCCGCCGGGCCGGTAGGAGCCTGCAGGTTCCGTCCGGCTGGTCATTGGGGGCCGGCCGGACGGGCTCCTGTGGAGGGCAGGTTCAGGCGGGATCAGGAGGCGCGCGCCTGCACGCGGCTTGAGTCGCTGATGAACGAACGGATGATGCGGTCCCCTTCCGGGGAGTCGTGGGGCCGGTGGCCGCCGGCGGCCGTGCGGTGAAGCGCCCCGGTCTCACGGAGGTAGCCGGCGATCTCCTCGTAGAGCGGCTCCCAGCCGCCGGTCAGGACGAGCGTCGGCACGCCGGGAACGATATGCAGCGGGGCTTCCCAGGACGGCGCCTGCAGCCGCAGCCGCCTGGCAGAACGCTTCTCCTCGGCAGTCACCGGCTGCTGCAGGTCGGTGGCATAGACCCTGCGGACGAACTCCCGCTGGAAATCCTCGTCACTGAGTTGATGCCGGACGTTGAACAGGGGCTGCATCAGCCCGATGTGCGCCGCCGTGGCCGGCAGTTCAGCGGTCAGGGACAGGCAGGCCGGCTCCACCAGGGTCAGCGAGTAGACAAGGTCCGGACGTTCGACGGCGGCCATCATCGCTGCAATGGCGCCCTGCGCATGGGCCACGACGTGCCCGCCGGCGATGCCCCTGCCGTCGTCCCCAAGGGAGTCCAACAGAATGCGTGTGTCCTCCTCGAATGAGGACTCGATGGGTTCGGCAACGGGATCGAAGCCGTGCCGGCGCAGGAACAGGGCATCGTAGGACAGGGCCACACCGTGCTGGCGGGGCCAGGCCGCGGCACCGAAGCTGCCCGCGCCGTGCACGAACACTACCCTCTGCTTGAACATGACCCAACCCTATTCCACGGCCCCGGTATCCCAACCAAGTAGCGCCAAGTGTCGTTATGAACGGTCAAAACGACACCTGGCGCTACCTAGCTGGGAGAGGGGGATGGCTACTTGCCGAGGAACTTGTCGAAGCCCTTGGGCAGGTTCAGCTGGGAGGGATCGAAGTCGCCCGTTTGCTGGCCAAAAGCTGCGCCGGTGGGCAGCGCCTTGGCGGCGTTCGCCCTGCGGGCCTCGGCGTCCTTGCGCTCCTGCGCGGCTTTTGCCGGGTTTCCGGACTTGGCCTTCTTCTTGGGCGCGCTCTTGGCGTTCTTCCGGGCACCGCCGCCGGCACCCGGCAGGCCTGGCATCCCGGGCATGCCCGGCATCCCGCCCTGGGCCATCTTCTTCATCATCTTCTGGGCCTGCGCGAAGCGCTCCAGCAAGCCGTTGACCTCGGAAACGTGGACGCCGGAACCGCGGGCGATGCGGGCACGGCGGGAGCCGTTGATGATCTTGGGAGCCACGCGCTCGTGCGGGGTCATGGACCTGACGATGGCCTCCACGCGGTCGATCTCGCGCTCGTCGAACTGCTCCAGCTGCTGGCGGATGTTCTGGGCACCCGGCATCATCATGAGCATCTTCTTCATGGAGCCCATGTTGCGGATCTGCTGCATCTGGGCCAGGAAGTCGTCAAGGGTGAAGTCCTCCTGGTCGGCGAACTTCTTCGCCATCCGGGCGGCTTCGTCCTTGTCCCAGGACTTCTCGGCCTGCTCGATCAGGGTCAGGACGTCACCCATGTCCAGGATGCGCGAGGCCATCCGGTCCGGGTGGAAAAGCTCAAAGTCGTCCAGGCCCTCGCCGGTGGACGCAAACATCACCGGCTTGCCCGTGACGGACGCGACGGAAAGGGCGGCACCGCCGCGGGCGTCGCCGTCGAGCTTGGACAGCACGATGCCGGTGAAATTGACGCCTTCGTCGAAAGCGAGCGCCGTGTTCACGGCGTCCTGGCCGATCATCGAGTCGATGACAAACAGGACCTCGTTGGGCACGATGGCGCGGCGGATCTGCCGCGCCTGCTCCATCATGTCGGCGTCGACGCCCAGCCGGCCAGCGGTGTCTACGATGACGACGTCGTGGAGTTTCTGGCGTGCTTCCTCCACACCGGCGCGGGCAACCTCAACCGGGTCCCCGGCAGGGTGTTCGAGCTCGGTGTAGGTGGCACCGGGGTGCGGTGCGAAGACCGGCACCTTGGCGCGCTGGCCCACGATCTGCAGCTGCGTCACGGCGTTGGGGCGCTGGAGGTCACAGGCTACGAGCATCGGGCTGTGGCCCTGTGCCTTCAGCCACTTGGACAGCTTGCCGGCGAGGGTGGTCTTGCCGGCACCCTGGAGGCCGGCCAGCATGATGACGGTGGGGCCGCTCTTGGCCAGGCGGATCCGGCGGGTTTCACCGCCGAGGATCTCCACCAGTTCCTCGTTGACGATCTTGACGATCTGCTGGCTCGGGTTCAGAGCCCCGGAAACCTCGGCGCCCAGGGCGCGTTCCCGTACCCGGCCGGTGAACTCACGGACAACTGGAACGGCAACATCGGCGTCCAAAAGGGCGCGGCGTATCTCGCGGACTGTGGCATCGACGTCGGCTTCGGTAAGCCTGCCTTTACCGCGCAGGTTCTTGAAGGTTGCTGTCAACCGGTCAGAGAGTGAATTGAACACGCGACGTGCACTTCTTTCAGTGGATGATCAGGGCAGTGGATGATCAAAGGCTGTTGATGATCGGGACTCGACTATCTAGGGTACCAAGCCGGGCCCGCAAGGTGGCATGCTGGCCAAATGACGAGCCAACCAACTGTTAAGACCCTGCTCATCCTCGGCGCCTCGGGGGACCTGACGGGCAGGCTGCTCCTGCCGGGACTGGCGCGCCTGGTGGCCAGGGGACGCGCCGCGGGCCTCCGGCTGGTGGGTGCCGGATCCGATCCCTGGACCCCCGAACAGTGGCGGGAACGGGTGCATGCGTCCTTCGAGGCAGCCGCCGGGTCCGCAGGCGCCGGGGGGAAGGAAGCACTCCAGTCCCTTGAGAAGGAAACGGTGTACCACCAGCTGGATGTCACCGCCGAGGGGGCGCTGGCGTCGCTCCTTGACACGCTGGAGGGGCCCACCGCCGTCTACTTTGCCCTGCCGCCGCGCATCAGCCAGCTTGCCTGTGAGGCCCTCCGGCCGGATCAGGTCCCGCCGGGAACGCGGCTGGTAATGGAAAAGCCCTTCGGTTCCAGTGAGGACTCGGCCCGCTCGCTCAACCAGACACTGGTCCGGCTGGTCCCCGAAGACCATGTCCACCGGGTGGACCACTTCCTGGGCAAGGCCACGGTGCTGAATATCCTGGGCCTGCGGTTCGCCAACAATTTCCTGGAACCGGTGTGGGACCGGCACCACGTGGAAAAGGTGGAAATCATCTTCGACGAGGACCTCGCGCTGGAGGGGCGGGCCCGCTACTACGACGGCGCCGGCGCACTGCGGGACATGATCCAGAGCCACCTGCTGCAGATCATGGCCCTGCTGGCCATCGAGCCTCCAGCCACCATCGGTGAACGGGACCTGCGGGATGCAATTTCCGCCGTCCTTCGGGCCAGCAGCGTTCCGGTGTCCTATGCCGATTCCACCCGCAGGGCACGCTACACAGCCGGCCGGGCAGGAGGGAAGGACGTTCCCGATTACGCACGGGAGGAAGGCGTGGACGCTGAACGCGGAACCGAGACGCTGGCCGAGATCCAGGTCAACATCGACAACTGGCGCTGGAACGGGGTCCCGTTCATTCTTCGGTCCGGCAAGGCACTGGGCGCCAAGCGCAAGGAGGCAGTGGTCACCTTCCGCCCGGTTCCCCACCTGCCCCGGGGCTTTACCGGCGTGGACTCGCCCAACAAGCTGCGCATTGGCTTTGGCCCGGACACCCTGAGGTTCGACGTCGACGTGAACGGGCCGGGGAACATCTTCAGCCTGAGCCGGGCCACCCTGGAAACCGAGCTCAGCGGCTCCGACCTCCTCCCCTACGGCGAAGTCCTGGAGGGGGTGCTGGCGGGCGACCCGCTGCTGTCCGTGCGCGGAGACACGGCGGAGGAGTGCTGGCGGATTGTGGAGCCCGTCCTGCACGCCTGGCAGCAGGACTCGGTCCCCCTGGAGGAGTACGACGCCGGCTCTGCCGGCCCCGCATCCTGGCCCACCGCGGTGCCCGGGGACTGAGCCGCAGCGGCTTGGGGCGGCGGGCACGCCGCCGATCTGCGGCGCTGCCTTAAACAACGGAAGAGCGGGCAGGAAACCCTGGAGTTTCCTGCCCGCTCTTTTTGCCGTTCACGGATGTTTCCGTGGAGTACCGCCGGCCCTAGATTGCGGCGACGCCGCGTTCACCGGTGCGGACCCTGACGGCTTCGGAGACATCCACGGTCCAGACCTTGCCGTCACCTGCCCGGCCGGTGTTGGAGCTGGCGATGATGACATCGAGGATGTCGTCCGCCTGCTCGTTTGTGGCCAGGACCTCCACGCGGATCTTTGGCAGCAGATCCACGTTGTACTCCGCTCCGCGGTAGACCTCGGTATAGCCGCGCTGCCGGCCGTAGCCGCTGGCCGCGCTGACCGTCAGACCCTGCACGCCGTAGGCCTCCAGTCCTTCCCGGATGGCTTCGAGCTTTTCCGGCCTGACGATCGCTGTAATCAGTTTCATGCCCCCACGCTTTCCTTACCTGTTGCTGATTCTGTCTTCTGCGCACCCGTTGCCGCGTCGGATGCCTGCGCGGCGTCCGCCTGGGTCTTTCCGGTGATCATGTCGTGCAGGGGCTGGAAACTTCCGCCGTGTCCCCCGACGCCGAACTCGTAGGCAGTTTCGGCGTGCAGGCTGAGGTCCACACCCACCGTCTCCTGTTCCTGCGAGACCCGGAAGCCCATGGTCTTGTGAATGGCCAGGGCGATGATCGTGGTCAGGACCGCGGAGTAGGCAATGGCGATGCCGGCTGCTGCGAGCTGCGCCCACATCTGGGTCATGCCGCCGCCGTAGAAGAGGCCGCCGCCGGCACCTTCCTCGGGAAGGGCGATGAAGCCAAGGGCCACGGTACCGATGATGCCGGAAACCAGGTGGACACCCACGACGTCGAGCGAGTCATCGAAGCCCCAGCGGAACTTCAGGCCAACTGCCAGGGCGGAGGCGACGCCTGCCACGATGCCCAGGCCAAGGGCACCGACCGGGCTGACGTTGGCGCAGGCGGGGGTAATGGCAACGAGGCCTGCAACCACGCCGGAGGCTGCACCGAGGGAGGTGGGGTGGCCGTCGCGGATGCGCTCCGTGACCAGCCAGCCGAGCATTGCTGCTGCCGGGGCGGCGAGGGTGTTGACCCAGATGAGGCCGCCCTGCTCTGCGGTGGAGGCAGCGCCGCCGTTGAAGCCGAACCAGCCAAACCACAGAATTGCAGCGCCGAGCATCACGAACGGGATGTTGTGCGGGCGGTGGTTGGGGTCCTTGCCGAAGCCCCGGCGGTTGCCGACGATGAAGACGAGGATCAGGGCTGCAACACCGGCGTTGATGTGCACCACGGTGCCGCCGGCGAAGTCGATGGCCTCGCCGAGCGCCGCGCCGACAGCGCCTTCGGTGCTGAACAGGCCGCCGCCCCACACCATGTAGGCAAGCGGGCAGTAGACCAGCGTGACCCAGACCGGAACGAAGACGGTCCAGGCGCCGAACTTTGCACGGTCAGCGATGGCGCCGCTGATGAGGGCCACCGTGATGATGGCGAAGGTGGCGCCGAAGCCCACCGTGATGAGCCCGTCGGGGCTGTCAATGCCTTCAAGCCCGAAGTTGGCGAAAGGGCTGCCCACCATCTGGAGGAAGCCGTCCCCGGTGGTCATTGAGTATCCCCACAGGACCCAGATGACCCCCACCATGCCGATGGAGATGAAGCTCATCATCATCATGTTCAGCGCGGCCTTGGCCCGGGTCATGCCGCCGTAGAAAAATGCCAGACCCGGTGTCATCAACAGCACAAGCGCCGCCGACACCATGATCCATACGTGACCTGCGGTAAGTTCCATGGTGCACGCCTCTCTTGTCTATTTGGTCGTAATTGCGGAGAAGATCCGCCTGCCAACGCCTTTTGCGTCCTGTAACGAGTGTGTCGGCGCTGTGTTTCGGCCGCGGAGGATTTGTATTGCGGGGCTGTTACAACAACCTCTAGGAAGTAAATGGTGCATATCTGGCTTGTTACGGTTATGTTTCACCCCTCCCGCCGAAGCCCGGCACCCACATACACAAGGACCACTGGACCATGACGGCAGATACCCGCGTGAGCCGCGCAACATCGCGGATTTTTTCGATGCTGCGCAGGGACAGGCAGACGCTCCCGCGCGACATCAAGGTGATGCTGGCCGCGGCTTTCCTGATTGCGCTGGGATTCGGTCTTGTTGCCCCAGTGTTGCCGCAATTCGCCACAACCTTCGGGGTGGGAAATACCGAGGCGTCCGTGATCGTGGCCATCTTCGCGTTCATGCGGCTGGTCTTTGCCCCTGCGGGCGGCGCCCTGATAGGCCGGCTGGGCGAGCGCCCCGTCTATGTCACGGGGCTGCTGATCGTGGCGGCGTCCACTGCTGCCTGCGCCTTCGCCCAGGATTACTGGCAGCTGCTGCTGTTCCGCGGGCTTGGCGGCGCCGGTTCAGTGATGTTCACGGTGGCGTCGATGGCGCTGGTGGTGCGGCTCGCGCCGCCCGAGAGCAGGGGCCGCGTCTCGGGTGCCTATGCGTCCGCGTTCCTCATCGGCAACGTGTGCGGCCCGATCGTGGGCGGGCTGCTGGCAGGTTTCGGCCTGCGCGTTCCCTTCCTGGCGTACGCGGCTGCCCTGGTGGTGGCCGCCGTCGTGGTCCAGACTCAGCTGAGCCACCAGCGCCGGGGCAGCGGGCCCCGGCAGGAACGCGCCGACATGCCGCTGGCCGAGGCCCTTGCCGCAGGGACGTACCGGACGGCGCTGGTGTCCAGCTTCGTGAACGGCTGGGCCACGTTCGGCGTCCGGATGGCGACCGTCCCGCTGTTTGCGGTGACCGCCCTCGGCGCAGGGCCTGAAGCGGCGGGGTTTGCGTTGGCGGTCTTTGCTTCCGGCAACGCGGCGGCCCTGACATTCTCGGGCCGGCTGGCCGATACCTTGGGCCGCAAGCCCATGATGGTGGCCGGGCTGCTGGTGGCGGGTGCCTCCACGGCTGCCATCGGCTTCACCACCGGGCTGGGCTGGTTCCTGGCGGCATCGGCGCTGGCCGGCGTCGGCTCGGGACTCTTCGGCCCTGCCCAGCAGGCCGCCGTCGCCGATGTGATCGGCAAGGGGCGGTCCGGCGGGAAGGTGCTGGCCGTGTACCAGATGACGTCCGACGTCGGCGCGATTGTGGGGCCCGTCCTGGCCGGCGTGCTGGCCGACCGGCTGGGCTACGGCTGGGCCTTCGGGGTGACCGGCGGCATCATGGTGGTGGCGGCGTGCACCTGGCTTGCCACCCTGGAGAGCCTGAGGAAGCCCGCGGCGTAACGGCCGGCTGCTGCTGCGGCTAGTTCAGCAGAGCGTCCACGAAGCCCTCAACCTCGAAGGGGGCAAGGTCGTCTGCCCCTTCCCCGAGGCCGATCAGCTTCACCGGGACGCCCAAGGCTTTCTGGATTGCGACGACGATGCCGCCCTTGGCGGTTCCGTCCAGTTTGGTCAGGACGATGCCGGTGATGTTGACCACTTCGGAGAACACGCGGGCCTGGTTCAGGCCGTTCTGGCCGGTGGTTGCGTCCAGCACCAGGAGGACCTCGTCCACTTCAGCGAGCTTCTCCACAACGCGCTTGACCTTCCGGAGCTCGTCCATGAGGCCAACCTTGTTCTGGAGCCGTCCGGCGGTGTCGATCATCACGACGTCGACTTCCTGGTCGATGCCGGCCTTGACTGCTTCGTAGGCAACCGAGGCGGGATCCGCGCCGTCGATGTCGGACTTGACGGTGGGAACGCCGACGCGCTGGCCCCACGTTGCGAGCTGTTCGGCGGCGGCGGCACGGAAAGTGTCCGCGGCACCGAGCAGGACGTCCTTGTCCTCGGCCACCAGCACGCGGGCAAGCTTGCCTACGGTGGTTGTCTTGCCGACGCCGTTCACGCCGACCACCATCATCACTGCAGGCCTGTCGGCATGCCGCTGGACGTTAAGCGTACGGTCCATGGTGGGATCCACGAGCTTGATGAGCTCCTCCCGCAGCAGCAGTTTTACCTGCTCAGGGGTCCGGGTTCCCAGCACTTTGACGCGTTCGCGCAGCGCGTCCACAAGCTGCATGGTGGGTTCGGTGCCGAGGTCTGCGAGGAGGAGCGTTTCCTCCACTTCGTCCCAGACGTTTTCGTCGATCTTGTCGCTCGAGAGCAGGGCCAGGAGCCCCTTGCCCATGACGTTGTTGGAGCGGACCAGCCGTTCGCGGAGGCGGACCAGCCGGCCTGCCACAGGCAGCGGGGTTTCCACCGGAATGACTTCAAGTCCTGCGGCGTTGTCCGGGACCTCGGTGGTTTCCAGCCCTTCAAGGTCCGCGCCGTCCGGGGCCGCGCGGTCTGCCACCGTGCCCGGACGGTCCTCCACGGCCGTGCTGCCGGCCCGAGGCTGGACGGGGTCGTTGGCGTCCCGCGTGCCGGGGTAGCGCGTGATGTTCTTCCGGGTCTTCATCAGGACCGGAATCAGCCCGCCGAGAACCACCAGGGCAGCAAGGATGGAAAGAAGGATGGGAAGGATGTCATTCACTCCCCTAGCTTCTCATAGACGCCGGGGCTCTTTTGGGGCCGGCAAGGCAGTTGACCTGCCGTTACACCGGCAGCGTCAGACCTCGGCCCCAAGCCTCTGGCTGATCACGGTGGAGACGCCGTCGCCGCGCATGGTGACGCCGTACAAGGCGTCGGCGACTTCCATGGTCCGCTTCTGGTGGGTGATGACGATGAGCTGGCTGGATTCCCGGAGTTCTTCGAAGATCGTGATCAGCCGGCCCAGGTTGGTGTCGTCCAGGGCCGCTTCCACCTCGTCCATGACGTAGAACGGCGAAGGCCGCGCCTTGAAGATGGCAACCAGCAGGGCCACCGCGGTCAGCGAGCGTTCGCCGCCGGACAGGAGCGACAGCCGCTTGATCTTCTTGCCCGCGGGACGGGCCTCCACGTCGATGCCGGTGGTGAGCATGTCGGAGGGGTCGGTCAGGACCAGCCGTCCCTCGCCGCCCGGGAAGAGCCTGGCGAAGACCCGGGTGAACTGGGCCTGGGTGTCCTCGAACGCCTCCGTGAACACCCGCTGGACGCGGTTATCCACTTCCTTGATGATGTCCAGGAGGTCCTTCCGGCTGGACTTAAGGTCCTCCAGCTGGGCGCTGAGGAACTGGTGGCGCTCCTCAAGCGCGGCGAATTCCTCCAGCGCCAGGGGGTTGACCTTGCCCAGGCCGGCGAGGTCCCGTTCGGCCTTACGCAGCCGCTTTTCCTGCTCTGCCCTGACGTAGGGCTTACCCTCCACGATGTCCGCACCGGTGTGGTCCACCGGGGCGCGGAGGGCGGCCCATTTGTCACCGCCCTCCCCGGCCGGGACCGGAACCGGGACATCCGGGCCGAACTCGGCCACCAGGGCATCGGGGGTAATCCCCAGTTCGTCGATGGAGCGGCTCTCGAGGGCTTCAATCCGTGCCTTTTGCTGGGTCCGGGCGAGCTCATCACGGTGGACGTTGTCCGTGAGGTCGGCGAATTCACCCGCCAGCAGTTCGTTTGCGGTACGGATCTCCGCGAGCTCCCGGTCCCGCTGCTCCCGGTTTTCTTCCGCCAGGTCCCGCTCATGCTGTGCCAGGTCCACGGACACGTCAACATAGCGAAGCGCCAGGCCGACGGCGGCGGAAACGGCAGCTGCCCGCCGCGCCTTGATGCGGCGGACCCGGGCGCGTTCAGCAGCTTCCTCGCGTGCCCTGCGTTCCGTGGCGGCTGCGCGCTCCAGGGATGCCGCCCGGTTCCGTGTGGCCGCGAGCTGCTCTTCGGCGCTGCGGAGCGACAGACGTGCCTCCACCTCGGCGCTGCGGGCGTGTGATGCCGCTTGGGCCAGCGCGTCACGGTGCCCGGTGGAGGGCTCCTGTTCCAGCGGGACTTCCTGTGATGCGGCCAAACGGGCGGTGACGGCAGCGAGCGCTTCCTCCTCGGCGGCAACGTTCTGCTCAGCCTTGGCCAGCGATGCCGCCAGGCGGTCGCTTTCACCGACGGCGCTGCGAAGGACGGAGTTCAGGTGGCCCAGGCGTTCTGCCACGGCGGCCAGCCTGGCATCCGAGTCATGCAGCCTGTCCAGTGCGGCGTCGGCGCGCTCCTGCGCCTCGGCGCGTTGGGCCTCGGCGCCGGACAGGGCGAACCTGTTCCGCTCGAGACCTGCCGTGACCTCGGAAAGCCCGCTCTCGGCGTCGTCAACGGCCGCTTGCACCTCAAGGAGGGACGGCGCCTTCGCCGAGCCGCCCGTGGCTGACAGGGCTGTAAAGATGTCTCCGGCCCGGGTGACGGCAGTCATCTCCGGGTGGGCCGCCACCAGGGCGGACGCGGCCTGGATATCGGGGACGACGGCGGTGCCGGACAGCAGGTGCGCCACAAGCGGTGTGCACGGGGACGCAGAGGTGACGAGGTCCGCTGCCCAGTGTGCCTCCTCAGGGAGGGGCACTGTGGCGTCCGCCGGCTTTTCCGCAGCATCATCAGCCGATTCGACGAGCAGCGACGCCCGTCCGGCGTCGTGGTCCTTGAGAAGCTGGACCACGGCAACAGCAGTGGCGGAATCCTGGACCAGGACGGCCTCGGAGGCCTCGCCCAGGACCGCGGCGATGGCGGTCTCGAAGCCCGGTGTCACGGTCAGTTGCCCTGCCAGGGTTCCGTGGATCCCTTCGAGGCCTGCATGCAGGGCGTGGCTTGCGCCGTCCTTCCGTTCGAGGCCCAGCTTCAGGGCGTCCCGCCGCGCCACCAAGGCGTCGCGCTTCCGGACGCCCTCGCTGACGGCGGCCTGGAGGCCTGCGATCTGCTGGACCACCGTGTCCAGGGCGTCGCTGGCGGCCTCGTAGTCGGCGTCGAGGGATTCCTCCCCCTCCTCAACGCCCGCCACCTGGTTTTCCAGGGCCGCGAATTCGGCCTGGGCGCGGGCCCGCCGTTCGGTTCCGGCGGCAAGTGATTCGCGCAGCCTGCCCAGCTCCGCCTGGGCGGATTCCACGCGTGAACGCGCCGCCGCCACCTGGCCGGCCAGGCGGGCCAGCCCCTCACGCCGGTCTGCTGCCGCGCGGAGCTCTGCGGTGAGCCGCTTGTCCTCTTCCAGGGCAGCGCGTTCCGCTTCGGCCTTGTCCGCAGAGGCTGCTTCGAGGGCGCTTCGCCGGTCCAGGATGTCGCGCTCCAGTTCGGCAAGCTCCTCACGGACCCTGGCCGCCTGGCGTTCCAGCTGTTCCGGGTCGCGGCCGGGCGGCGGTGCCTCCACGGAACCCAGGAGGCTGTTGCGTTCCTGCGCCAGTGAGCCCAGGGAGCGCAGGCGCTCCCTGGTGGCGGACAAACGGTACCAGGCGTCCCTGGCGGCGTTGAGCTGGGGGTTTGCTTCAGCTGCACGTTGTTCCAGCACGGCCTGCTCCCGTCGGCCGGTTTCCAGCTGTCCGGCAACAAGGGCCCGGCGTTCCTTGAGGGCGGCCTCGTCCGCTACGTCCTGATCCAGCGCCAGCTGCAGCTGGACGAGGTCGTCTGCCAGGAGGCGGGCGCGGGCATCACGGACATCGAACTGGACGCGCTGGGCCCGGCGGGCCACTTCGGCCTGTTTTCCCAAGGGCGTGAGCTGACGGCGGATTTCTCCGGTGAGGTCGTTGAGGCGCTGCAGGTTGGCCTGCATGGCGTCCAGCTTGCGCACCGTTCTTTCCTTGCGCCGGCGGTGCTTCAGGATGCCTGCCGCTTCCTCGATAAAACCCCGGCGGTCCTCCGGCGTGGCGTGCAGGACGCGGTCGAGCTGGCCCTGGCCCACAATGACGTGCATCTCGCGGCCCAGGCCGGAATCCGACAGCAGTTCCTGGATGTCCAGCAGGCGGCACCCGGCGCCGTTGATGGCGTATTCCGAACCGCCCGAGCGGAACAGGGTCCGCGAAATGGTCACTTCGCTGTACTCGATGGGCAGGGCGCCGTCAGTGTTGTCGATGGTCAGCGATACGTGGGCCCGGCCCAGCGGCGGCCGGCCCGAGGTGCCGGCGAAGATGACGTCTTCCATCTTGCCGCCGCGAAGGGTCTTGGCACCCTGCTCCCCCATAACCCAGGCAAGGGCGTCCACCACGTTGGACTTTCCGGATCCATTGGGGCCAACCACCGCGGTAACCCCCGGCTCGAAATTGAAGGTGGTGGCGGACGCGAATGACTTGAACCCCCGGACGGTCAGGCTTTTGAGGTGCAAGGCGTTTCGGTTCTCCTGCTCGGCGGACGCGGATGGTGGGGACAGCCACGGATACCTACAATCTACTGCGGGCCGGGACATTTTCGTGCAGAAGCCCGGCCGGGCCGGGCCGGATGCCCTGTTCTGCATGTGCAGGAATGGACCGGCACCGGGCATGATTAGTCCTTGGGCTTTGTGCTTGAGGGGGCGGTTACCCGCCACAGCACAGGACGGACACGAACAGAGGCTTGATTTGATAGGGAATGCAACGTTCCGGCACCGCAACACCGCTCTGCTCTCGGTGATCAGCGTCCAGGCTCCACGGATTGTCAGTTCCACGGAATTCGACCACCGGCTGGCATCCACCCTGCGCCGGCTGAAATTCCCGCCGAAGCTGCTCGAGCGTGTGGCCGGTGTCACGCACCGCAGGTGGTGGGCCCCCGGTACCTCCTTCGACGACGCCGCCATCGAGGCGGGCGCAAAGGCCCTGGCGGATTCCGGCATCGAAGCGTCCGAGGTGGGACTGCTGATCAACACGTCCGTCACGCGGCGGAACCTCGAACCGTCCGTCGCGGTCAAGATCCACCACGGACTGGGCCTCCCGTCCTCGGCCATGAATTTCGACGTCGCCAACGCCTGCCTGGGATTCGTCAACGGCATGACCCTGGCCGCGAACATGATCGACTCCGGCCAGATCAAGTACGCGGTGATCGTCAACGGCGAGGATGCACAAGCCACGCAGGAGGCCACCCTGGCCCGGCTGCAGCGGCCCGAAACAACCCGCGAGGACTTCAACCGCGAGTTCGCCACCCTCACCCTGGGCTCAGGGGCCGCTGCGGCCGTCCTGGGGCCGGCGGACGAACACCCGGGGGCGCACCGGATCCTCGGCGGTGTGATGCGGGCCGGGACGGAACACCACGAGCTGTGCGTCGGCGGCATCGACGGCATGGCCACCGACACAAAGGGCCTTCTCGACGGCGGCCTGCAGCTGGTGCTCGACGCCTGGCACGAGGCCCAGCCGGAGTGGGATTGGGGCTCGATGGACCGTTATGTCACGCACCAGGTGAGTACGGCGTACACCCAGGCCATCGTTGACGCCATCGACCTGGACCCGGACAAGGTGCCCATCACGTTCCCGCACTGGGGCAATGTGGGGCCGGCTTCCCTCCCCATGACCCTGGCCGCCGAGGCGCAGAACCTTAATGAGGGGGACCGCGTGCTGTGCATGGGCGTCGGTTCCGGCCTCAACACCGCCATGGTGGAAATCGTTTGGTAGCCGCCGACTGGCCCGGCGTCGACCCCGAATGGTCACGCGGAATCGATGTGCCGTCCACCTCAGCCGCGGATGAACCCGGAACGGTGCGCCGCTGGCACCTCCTGGACAACGGAGCGCAGCTGTCCCGCCGCGGCCTGGCTCCCGCCGGCACCCTGTTGTGCGTGCACGGCAACCCTACCTGGTCCTACCTGTGGCGGACGCTGCTGGCCGCCGGATCGCGCCCGGAGCAGCCCTGGCGCGTGGTGGCCGTGGACCAGCTGGACATGGGCTTCTCCGAGCGGACCGGCACATTCCGGCGGCTGGCAGACAGGATCAACGATCTTGGCGACCTCACCGCCGCCCTGGGACTGGACGGCCCCGTGGTCACCGTCGGCCACGACTGGGGCGGGGTGATCAGCCTCGGCTGGGCACTGGCCCATCCGCAGCAGCTCGCCGGGGTGGTGCTGACCAACACCGCTGTCCACCAGCCTGCCGGCTCACCCATCCCGCCGGCACTGCGGCTTGCCCTGCACCCCGCCGTGCACAGGTGGGGCACAACGACGTCGGACGCTTTCCTGCGGGTGACCCATGCCCTGGCCCGCCCGCCGCTTGCCCCCGACGTCCGCCGCGCGTTTATGGCCCCGTACGCGGGCGCCGGCCGCCGCGGGGGCGTGGGGAACTTCGTGGCGGACATCCCCGCGGACGCTTCCCATCCCAGCTTTGCCGCGCTCAGGCGCGTCGCCGAAGGGCTGCCCGGGTTGCACGTTCCAGCGCTGCTGCTCTGGGGCCCGCGGGATCCGATTTTTTCCGACCGATACCTCAAGGACCTGATCGGCCGGCTGCCGGCCGCGAAAGTGCACCGTTTCGAAGGTGCCGGCCATCTGGTCGCGGAGGACCGGGACATCGCCGGTCCCGTCTTCGAGTGGCTCGCCGGGTACGGCGGGGACAGTACGCCTGTCGGCGGAGGGACTGTGTCCGCGGCGGCAGCTCAGCCTGCCGTGCCTCCCCAGGCTGTGTCTTCCCCGGCTGTGTCTGCCCCGGCTGTGTCTGCCCCGGCTGTGCCCTCGCCTGCTGTGCCTTCGCCTGCGGCGCCTTCCCTTGCGGAAGATTCCGGCACCGGCTTTACGCCTTTGTGGGAACCGCTGGCGGAGCTCGCGGCAGGACCGGCCGGCGGGGACACCGCCGTCGCGGAAATGGCCGCGGACGGGAGTGTCTCCCGTTCGCTCAGCTGGCTGGAGCTTGAACAGCAGATCGCCGCCGTCGCCAATGGACTCCGGCAGGCCGGGGTGCGGACGGGCAGCCGCGTGAGCCTCATGGTTCCACCCGGCGTGGACCTGACCGTAGTCCTCTACGCCTGCCTGCGGCTCGGCGCCGTGGTGGTGGTGGCGGATGCCGGACTCGGCACGCGGGGCCTGAGCCGCGCCGTCCATGGCGCCGTCCCGGATTTCCTTATCGGCATCGACAGGGCCCTCGCCGCAGCATCCGTGCTCGGCTGGCCCGGGCGGCAGGTCCCGCACGCTGATGCGCCGCCCGCCGCCGGCTCCTCGCCGTCGAGACCTCCCTCGCCGCCCTGGCCCGCCAGGGCAAGTTCACGGCACCACTCCTGCAGGACCCGGACCCGGATGCGCCCGCCGCGGTGCTCTTCACCTCCGGATCCACGGGACCCGCCAAGGGTGTGGTCTACACGCAGCGGCGGCTGGCGGCGATGCGGGACACCGTGGCCGCGACACTGGGGATCCGCCCCGGCGCACGCCTGGTGGCCGGATTCGCGCCGTTCGCACTCTTGGGACCGGCGCTGGGTGCCGTCTCCGTGACGCCCGCCATGGACGTCACCGCACCGCGCACCCTCACAGCCCGCGCACTGGCGGACGCCGCCGCGGCCATCGACGCC
>NZ_JBJURL010000045.1:0-37631 GCF_046097905.1 Pseudarthrobacter sp. NKDBFgelt
CCTGGACAGGGTTCCCCCGGGTGCGGAAGAAGAAGTCAGCGAGGACCTGCGCAGCCTCCTGGACCGGGACGGCCCCGGCGGGCAGCATGCCCATCGGATCCAGGGTGGTCTCCGGAATGACGAACAGCTGCGCCGCGCCGAGGCCTTCCCGGTCCAGGAGGCTGCGCAGGTCCTCGCTGACTTCTTCTTCCGCACCCGGGGGAACCCTGTCCAGGACCACCCCCACCATGATGTCCCGCGAAGCGGCGTTGAGGAGCAGTTTCCAGGGGACGGCGTCGGCGTAACGGTTGGCAGTGGTAACGAAGACCCACAGGTCGGCGGCGGCCAGGAGTTGGGCGGCCAGCTTGCGGTTGTCATCCGAGATGGAATCAACGTCCGGGGCATCCAGGACGGCAACTCCGGCGGGCACTCCAGGGTCTGCCACAAGGACAAGGGAAGACATGGCGGCTGCATCCGGAACCGCTCCTGCCCGGTTTGCCGGCACGGGGCTGTTGGTGACGGACCCACGGATCCTGCTGAGGCTCGGCAGCACGCGCTGGCCCTCGAACCAGTCCGCCTCCGACGGGTGGTGCAGGAGGATGGGCTGGCGGGTGGTGGGACGGATGGCGCCTGCGCGGGTAACCGGGTGCCCCACGATCCCGTTCACGAGGGTTGACTTGCCCGCACCCGTAGAGCCCCCGACGACGGCAAGGAGCGGAGCGTCAAGGCTTCGGTACCGCGGAAGGATGTAGTCATCGAGCTGGGCCACGGCACTGGCTGCCTCACGCCGGGCCTGCTCCGAGCCAGGCAGGGCAAGCGGCAGCTCGGTGGCGGCCAGATCCTCCCGCACCTCTTCCAGCAGCGTGACAGCAGCCAGGGCTCCGGCACTGCCCGTGGGCGTGTGCTGCGCGTGGTTCGGGTGGTCCTGCTCGTTCGGGGAGGTCACAGCAACATCATGCCAGTTCGGGCTCCACACGGCCGCAGTTCCGGCGCGCGTTGCCGGTGGGCTCCAGCACACAACAAAAAATGGCCCCGGGCGTCTGCCCGGGACCATTTTATTGGTGACCCCAGCGGGATTCGAACCCGCGTTACCGCCGTGAGAGGGCGGCGTACTAGGCCGCTATACGATGGGGCCGTGTACTTTACCGTACTTCTGACCGGCGTTTCCGCTGGTCAAGCTCAGTGATTGTTTCACACACTTCGCTTCGGTTTCAAATCGGCGAACCGCCTGAAACCTTCCGTTTTGGGCTCTAAATCAGTGCTCAAACCAGAGCTGGGATACCAGGACTCGAACCTAGAATGACGGTACCAGAAACCGTAGTGTTGCCAATTACACCATATCCCAATGATACTTTCGGGCCGGTTTTCAGGGCTTTTGCCCTGCTCCGTGCGCCTCAGCACGAGAAATTACTTTACCCGAGACTTCGTGCTCGCACAAATCGGCCTCCGGCGTGCCGGGCGGGGACGCGGGCCGGGCTTACGCCCGGCCCGCACGGAGTGCCCTCAGGCGATAAGTTCGCCCAGCGACGACACCATGTTGCCCCGGAATTCCTGCACCTGCTCCCCCGCCCTGTTGAGCCAGACACCCAAGAGGCCGGCCGCCGTCGAGCCCTCCGCGTCCAGTAAGCGGTTGTCACCGACGTAGAGCGTTTCCGCAGGTCCGGTGCCCAGGAGCCGGACACCTTCCAGGTAGATGGACGGATCAGGCTTTGCCACACCCAGGGTGTCCGTCCCCACCAGGCGCCTGACGCGTTCAAGTCCTGCGCCGTCCAGCTTGGCTCGCTGATAGTCGTGGACGTTGTTGCTGACCGCGCCGTAGGGGACGCCTGCCTGGTCCAGCAGGTCCAGCAGCGGCATGACATCCGGGAACGGCTTCACGTAGGCGGGCTGCTTTTCCACGTATGCCGTGAGCCACTGGTGGGATTGCTCACCTTCTTCCAGCTCAACCCCGAAGTGGCCCAGGGCAGCGCGGCCGCGCAGCAGCCGCTGCTCGTTGAACGTCAGTTCCCCGGCCAGGTAGCGGTCGTAATAGTGGGTGGTTTCATGCGTGAAGATGCGCCCGAACCGATCCCAGCCTGCCTGGTCCATGCTCGGCAGGAGGTGTTCACTGACCTCCCGAAGGGCTGTGGTCATCGAAAACTCGAGGTCCACCAGCGTGTCGTCGATGTCGAACAGCACCCCTCGGACTGCCCCGAAGGGCGTGTCCAGGACGCCGCCGGCCGTCCGGGCAGCTGTCATCGCCGCGAGGTCATCAGCCACGGAAGGCCCGGAGCCTGCGGAGGGACGATTCCCTGCCCAGGATCACCATGGACTCGAACAGCGGCGGTGAAATGCGCCGGCCGGAAACAGCGGTGCGCACGGGTCCGAAGGCGAGCCGGGGCTTCAGGCCCAGGTCTTCCACGAGCGCCTGCTTGAGCGCTGCCTGGATCTCTTCGGCAGTCCACTCCTGGACTCTGTCCAGGGCCGCAATAGCTGCGTCCAGTACCTCGTCGAGGTTCTGCGGGAGGCCTTTGCGGGCGTCGTCGGCAACGTCGATGGCGTCGTCGTCCTTGAACAGGAATCCGAGCATGTCCGGTGCCTCACCCAGCAGGGTGATGCGCTCCTGGATCAGCGGCGCGGCTTCGGTAAGGATGTCCTCCTGCCGCGCCGTGAGCTGCTCCCCCACATATCCGGCGGTGCGCAGGTACGGCACCAGCCGCTCCCGGAAGTCCCCGGGTGCAAGCATGCGGATGTGCGTGCCGTTGATGGCTTCGGCTTTCTTGATGTCAAAGCGCGCCGGGTTGGCCAGGACATCGTGGACGTCGAAGTTTTCGATGAGCTGGTCCACGGTGAAGATGTCCTCATCGGCGGAGAGGCTCCAGCCCAGCAGGGACAGGTAGTTCAGGAGGCCCTCGGGAATGAAGCCGCGGTCACGCAACAGGAACAGGTTGGACTGCGGATCACGCTTGGAGAGCTTCTTGTTGCCCTCACCCATGACGTAGGGCAGGTGGCCGAACTCCGGCATGTAGCTGGCAACACCGAGTTCCATGAGTGCACGGATGAGGACAACCTGGCGCGGCGTGGAGGACAGCAGGTCCTCGCCGCGCAGCACGTGGGTGATGCCCATGAGTGCGTCGTCAACCGGGTTCACCAGTGTGTAGAGGGGGGAGCCGTCAGCGCGGACAATGACGTAGTCCGGGATGCTGCCGGCTTTGAACGTGATCTCGCCGCGGACCAGGTCGGTAAAGGTGACGTCCTCATCGGGCATCCGGACCCGCAGCACGGGCTGGCGGCCGTCCGCCTTGAAGGCGGACACCTGTTCGTCTGTCAGCTCACGGTCAAAGTTGTCGTAGCCCAGCTTGGGGTCGCGGCCAGCGGCGCGGTGGCGTGCCTCCACTTCCTCGGGGGACGAGTAGCACTCGTAGGCGTAGCCGCCCTCGATCAGCTTGGCCACCACGTCCTTGTAGAGGTCCAGCCGCTGCGACTGACGGTAGGGCTCGTGGGGGCCGCCCACTTCGACGCCCTCTTCCCACGTAATGCCAAGCCACTTCAGTGCCTCGAGCAGCTGCAGGTAGCTTTCCTCCGAGTCGCGCGCCGCGTCCGTGTCCTCGATGCGGAACACAAACGTGCCCTTGGTGTGCTTGGCATGGGCCCAGTTGAACAGGGCCGTCCGGATCAGCCCGACGTGCGGGGTGCCGGTGGGCGACGGGCAGAACCGGACCCGCACGGGAGTGTCGGCAGAAACGGGGGGCAGGGAGGCAGCATTCGACGCGGAAGCAGTAGTCATAGTGGCTCCAACTTTACCGTCTGCCGCCGAGGGTCCGGGCGGCCCGCGCGTCAGCGGCGGACTATGGGGTTGGACAGGCGGCCAATGCCCTCGATCTCAACCTCAAAGCGGTCACCGGCGCTGACCAGGCCCACTCCGGCCGGCGTTCCGGTCATGATGACGTCGCCGGGCAGCAGGGTGAAGGCCTGGGACACAATGGACACCAGCTCGCGGACGCCCCGGATCATCTGGCTGGTGCTGCCGTCCTGCCGCAGTTCTCCGTTGAGCCGGCCCTGGATCTGCAGGTCCTCGGTATCCAGATCGGTCTCGATCCATGGGCCAAGGGGCGCCGAGGTGTCAAAACCCTTGGCCCGGGTCCACTGCAGGTCGGTCTTCTGGACGTCCCGGGCGGTGAGGTCGTTGCCGCAGGTGTAGCCGAAGATGACATCATCCACGCGGTCCTCGGGCACGTCCTTGCAGATCCGTCCGATTACCACGCACAGTTCCGCTTCAAAGGAGACTTCCTCGGAGAAATCCGGCAGCACCACAGGATCGTTGGGACCCACGACGGCGGTGTTCGGCTTGAGGAACAGGAGCGGCTGGGCGGGGACTTCGTTGCCGAGCTCGTGTGCGTGCTCCACGAAGTTGCGGCCCACGCCGATGACCTTGCTGCGGGGAATGATGGGAGCGAGCAGCCGGACGTCCTCCAGCTTGTGGCGGACGGAGGTACGCTCCACGCCGTTGAAGAAGGGGTCGCCATGGATGACAGTGATTTCCTCACTGCCCGTGTCACCTTCGACGACGCCGTAAAGGGGATCAGAATCAACAACAAACCTGGCAATACGCATGGCTCCTACCCTACCGTCTCGCCGGGCGTGACTCCCCAGGCCCGGCGCTGCCCAGCGTCTCCCCGAAGGTAGTGAAGCTGGGCCGAAACGGACGTTTCGGCCGCGCGCCGCACGGAAGGGTCGACGTCGGCATAGACGACGTCCGCGACGTCACCGGCGGAGGCTTCCGCGCCCAGGCGGGCCAGCGCAGCGCGCACCTGTGCCAGCCGTTCCAGGCGGTGGCTGCGGTAGGCGCGCGAAACGTCAGCCAGGGACGGAAGGGTTGGGCCGTGGGCGGGGAGGACCGCTGTAGACCCAAGTGCCTCGAGCTTGTCCAGCGAGGCAAGGTAGTCGCCCAGGGTTCCGTCAGGGTAGTCGAGCATGGTGGTGCCGCGGCCAAGAATGGTGTCGCCGGAGAGAACCGAACCATGGGGGCCGTCGGCGGGAAGGTGGAAGCAGACCGAATCCGACGTGTGGCCGGGAGTAGCCACCACCCTGACCTCCAGGCCTCCAGCGAGGATTGCCTGGCCGTCTTTCAGGGGAGCGCCGCCGCCGTGGCAGTGGGCTTTGTCTGCCGCCCGCACCGAGGCGCCGGTCAGTTCATGCAGGCGGGCGGAGCCGGCAGTGTGGTCAGCGTGGCGGTGGGTCACGAGGATCAGGTCAACCGGCCCGGCGGCGGCGAGTGCTTGAAGGTGGGCCTCGTCAAGCGGTCCGGGATCAACCACCACGGCGGCCGGGCTGCCGGGTGCCCTCAGGACGTAGGAATTGGTTCCCTCCAGGCTCATCGGGCCGGGATTGGGAGCCAGGACGAACTGTGTCAGGGCGGTGCTGCGCTGCAGAACGGGACGGGAAGCTGGAGTCACCACCCCATCCTTGCACCGACGGCCGGATCGGGGTGTCCTGGCAGCGGAATAGAACGCCGGCCGGACCGGGTTGACCTCCAGTGAACACCACACGATCTTCAGGAAGCCGGAACCAGACACCATGAGCACAACTACCCTTGCAGACCTCCTCGCCTCCGCCGATGCCGCCGGCCACGACCATGCCGCAACGGAGAAGAACAGCGGACTCCAGCACATCCACAATCACGCTACGGGCAGCATTGTCTGGTTTCCCACGTGGAAGAAGTTCCGGGAGACATCCGACTGGCGCGAGGAAGTGGACGCTTTGGCCGGGGACCTCGCATCGGATTCACACCAGGTGGAAGATGTGGCGGCCCGAACTGTCTCCCAGGAGTTGGAGGCACTCCTGGAACGCGCAGCCGCAGCAAGTGATGCGAACATCTTTGTCCAGGAAAACCTGACCCGGCACCTAACCCGGACCTGGGCTGTCGCCGACGCTGCCGCCGAGGCAACAGGGAAGTCCCTGCCCACCGGCAGCACAACGCCTTCAATATTTGCGGACTATCCCTACGACGTATATGCCCAGGACGGCGGAGCCTTCGCGACGGCACTGTGGAACGACATCATTGATGCCCGCCGCAACCAGGCCATCGCCGAAGAAGCGGCGCGGAAGGCACTCAAGCCGGTGTCCCGCAAGGCGCTGAAGAACGCCGCCCGGAAGGCCGCCCGGCGCTGAGTGCCGCCGTCGGGTCCTAAGGGTGTTCGCGAAACCGGACCTTCAAGGCCAGGTTTCGCGGACAAGGCCGGGATCGGTTCGACGCACAAACGGCGTCTGCCGGACCCAAGTCCGGCAGGCGCCGTCGTATGTTCGAAAACTGGCAGGCTAGGCCAGGCGGGTCAGCCAGCCGTGCGTGTCCGGCACGGTGCCGGTCTGGATGCCGAGCAGCTGCTCGCGGATGGCCATGGTGGTCTCCCCTGCCTTGGCGTCCTCGGAGCCGATGAACTCGGTGGCGTCCTTGAGGACTCCGATCGGCGTGATCACAGCTGCCGTGCCGCAGGCGAACACCTCGGCAATGTCACCGGAGGCAACACCGTCGCGCCATTCATCGAGGGTGATCTTGCGCTCGGTGACCTCGCGGCCCATGTCCTTGGCCACCTGGATGACGGACATCCTTGTGATGCCTTCGAGAATGGTGCCGGTCAGCGCCGGGGTGACCAGCGAGCCGTCCCTCATCACGAAAAAAACGTTCATGCCGCCCAGTTCCTCGACTGCGTTGTCGTTGAACTGGTCGAGAAAGAGGACCTGCTTGCAGCCGTTGGCTTCAGCCTCCTGCTGCGCGATCAGCGACGCCGCGTAGTTGCCGCCGCACTTCGCATCGCCGGTTCCGCCACGGCCCGCGCGGGCGTACTCCCGTGAAATCCAGATGGACACGGGCTTCAGTTCGCCGCCGAAGTAGTTGCCGGCCGGTGAGGCAATCACCCGGAAGGAGACCTCCCGTGCGGCGCGGACACCCAGGAAGGCCTCGGTGGCGATCATGAACGGCCGCAGGTACAGCGCCTCACCTTCGCCGGCGGGGACCCATTCCTTGTCAATGGCCACCAGTTCACGGATTGCCCCGAGGAAGTACTCGGCCGGCAGTTCGGGAAGGGCGAGCCTGCGGGCGGACTTGTTCAGCCGTGCCGCGTTCGCTTCAGGACGGAAGGTCCAGATGGAGCCGTCCGCGTGGCGGTACGCCTTGAGCCCTTCGAAGATCTCCTGGCCGTAGTGGAAGACGGCAGCCGACGGGTCCAGGACAATGGGCCCGTACGCCTCGATCCGGGCATTGTGCCAGCCGCCGTTGCCGTTCTCGTCCACGCTGTAGTCCACGATGGCGGTGTGGTCGGTGAAGTGGTTGCCGAAGCCCGGGTTGGCCAGGATGGCTGCACGCTCTTCAGCAGACTTCGGGTTGGCCGAGGGCTGCTGGCTGAATTCGACGCCATGGGCAGTCTGAGTCATGGTTCCTCCACGATCGGCCGCCCCGGGTTCAGCACTGAACGGCAAGGCGGCATTTGGTGATTCGAGACAAGCTTACGCCCGATGCCTGCGGCCCCGGCGCGGGTTAGAGTCCGGCTGCGATAGCGTCGCCCACGGCACTCGTGCTGCGGGCACCGCCGTCGCGCTTTTCGACGTCGGCAACCACTGCCGCTTCGATCTTCCGGGCCGCAGCGGCGTAGCCGAGGTGGTCCAGCAGGAGGGCGGCGGACAGGATCGCAGCCGTGGGGTCGGCCTTGCCCTGGCCGGCGATGTCCGGGGCGGAACCGTGGACCGGCTCGAACATGGACGGCGCCGTGCGGTCCATGTTGATGTTGCCTGACGCGGCCAGTCCGATGCCGCCTGTCACGGCGGCGGCGAGGTCCGTGAGGATGTCGCCGAAGAGGTTGTCCGTGACGATCACGTCGAAGCGTGACGGATCCGTCACCATGAAGATGGTGGCTGCGTCCACGTGCAGGTAATCGTGGGTGACCTCCGGGAACTCGGTGGCCACTGCCTCAACCGTGCGCTTCCACAGGTGCCCTGCGAAGACCAGGACGTTGTGCTTGTGGACCAGGGTGAGGTGCTTGCGCTCCCGGGCGCTTGCGCGGCGGAAGGCGTCCCGGACAACACGCTCCACACCGTGCGCGGTATTCAGCGAGACTTCGGTGGCAACCTCGTGGGGAGTGCCCGCACGGAGCGTGCCACCGTTGCCGACGTAGGGGCCTTCGGTACCCTCGCGGACCACGATGAAGTCGATGATGCCGGGGTTGGCCAGAGGGCTGCCCACCGTGCCGTACAGCTTGGACGGACGCAGGTTGACGTAGTGGTCCAGGCTGAAGCGGAGCTTGAGCAGCATCTCGCGTTCGATGATCCCCGACGGGATCCGCGTGTCGCCGGGGGCCGCGCCGACTGCGCCGAACAGGATGGCATCCCGCGTGCGGAGGTCCGCGAGGACTTCGTCGGGCAGGGTCTCCCCCGTGGCCAGCCAGTGTTCAGCGCCGAGCCTGTAGTGCGTCTGCTTGAGCTCGACGCCCTCCGCCGCCACGGCCTTCTCGAGGACCTTGACTGCCTCGGCAATCACTTCGGGGCCGATGCCGTCGCCGGGGATAACTGCAAGATCGATGGAGGATGCGCTCATGGATTCAGGTTAGCCAAGTTATCCATATGCTGGTCAAGCCGTCTCACAATTCGAACACCCCCAGGGACGCTCTCTCACTTCCTGCAGGAAAACAACCAACGCTCTCTCACCGCCTGTCCAGCGGTGAGAGAGCGTTGGGCCACAACGTGCAGGAAGTGAGAGAGCGTGGCCGGGTCAGGCCCCGGCCGGCTCCTCGTACTTGGGGAAGACGGGAGACGGAGCGGGCAGCTCGGTTCCGGCCGCAATCCGGGTTGGGATCGCTGCGAACTGCCGGGCTTCCCCCTCGGGCTGGCCGAGGGTTGCCAGCAGTGCACCGGTTGCCCGGGGCATGACCGGCTGTGCCAGGATGGCCACGATCCGCAGCACCTCAAGGGTCACGTACAGCACGGTGTTCATGCGTTCGACGTCGGTCTTCCGCAGCACCCACGGCGCCTGCTCCGCGAAGTAGGCGTTCGTGTCCCCCAGGACACCCCAGATCGCCTCGAGGGCGCGGCTGAACTCCTGCTTCTCAAACGCTGCCCGGGCTGCGGCAAGGAGGGCGTCGGCCTGGGCCAGGATGGCAGTGTCCGCGGCAGTGAACTCCCCCGGGACGGGAACGCGCCCGCCGCAGTTCTTGGCCACCATGGACAGCGAACGCTGGGCCAGGTTTCCAAAATTGTTGGCCAGGTCCGAGTTCATCCGCCCAACGATGGCGTCGTGGTTGTAGCTGCCGTCCGCACCGAAGGGCACTTCCCGGAGGAAGAAGAAGCGCACCTGGTCCAGTCCGTACTGCGCCACGAAGTCCGCCGGAGCAACCACGTTGCCCAGCGACTTGGACATCTTCACGCCGTTGTTGTGCAGGAAGCCGTGGATCATCACCCGCTTGGGCAGCTCAAGGCCGGCGCTCATGAGGAAGGCGGGCCAGTAGATCGCGTGGAAACGGGAGATGTCCTTGCCGATGATGTGGACGTCAGCAGGCCAGTATCTCCGGAATTTATCCGAGTCGACGTCCGGGTACCCCACGCCGGTGAGGTAGTTGGTCAGGGCATCCACCCACACGTACATGACGTGCTTGTCGTTGCCCGGGACCGGGACGCCCCAGTCGAAGGTGGTGCGGCTGATGGACAGGTCCTCCAGGCCGCGCTTGACGAAACTGATGACTTCATTGAAGCGGTATTGCGGCGCGCCGAATTCCGGGTGGGCCTCATACAGGGCAAGGAGCTTGTCCTGGTAGGCCGAAAGCCGGAAGAAGTAGCTCTCCTCAGCCGTCCACGTCACCTCGGTGTCCGTTTCCTTGGAGTAGCGCACGCCGTCGTCCTTGACCACGGTGTCGTCCTCGCCGTAATAGGCCTCGTCCCGGACGGAGTACCAGCCCTCGTACTTGGACAGGTAGATATCGCCGTTGGCCTCCATCTTTTTCCAGATGGCCTGCGAGGCGGCGTAGTGGTCCTCGTCGGTGGTGCGGATGAAGCGGTCGTAGGTGATCCCCAGGGCGGCGTGGGCCGCCTGGTAGATGTCCGCATTCCGGTCCACCAGCTCCTTGGGAGTGATGCCTTCCTTTTCGGCAGCCTGGGCGATCTTCATCCCGTGCTCGTCCGTGCCGGTCAGGAACATCACGTCAAAGCCGTCCAGCCGCTTGAAGCGCGCCATCGCATCGGTGGCAATGTACTCGTAGGCGTGGCCGATGTGCGGCACACCGTTGGGGTAGGTGATGGCCGTGGTGATGTAGAACGGCGTTTTCTCTGAAGCAGTCACGTGGAGGACGTTACCTTCGGTGGGGAGGGACGGGCTAGATGAGTTCGGTCAGGGTATCGCTGAGCCGGACAAGTTCGTGGTCATGCGAGGCCACCAGAACGGCGATTCCGTCGGACGTTGTGTCCTTCAGGATGCTGATGATTCGGTTGGCGGAGGCGCGGTCAAGGCTGGCGGTGGGCTCATCCACCACCAGGACCCGGGTGCCCAGGATCAGAGCCCGGGCGATGGCCACGCGCTGGCGTTCACCGCCGGACAGCTGGGCGGGACGGTGCCGCATGCGCCGGCCCAGGCCAACAAGGTCCAGCAGGTCCTTGGCCATGTCCCGCCGCTGGTCCACTTCACCGTCAGGAACGGCCGGGAGGAGCACGTTCTCCAGGGCGCTCATTCCGTCGATCAGGGCGCCGCCCTGGTCAACGTAACCGATCAGCGCACGACGACGGTCCGCGATTTCGTCGTCGCCCATACTTTCGAGCGAATCGCCTTCCCAGAAGACGCGGCCCGACGTCGGCAGGGTCAGTCCGGCGCCGACGGTCAGGATGCTGGTCTTGCCGGAACCGCTGCGGCCGGCAACACAGTGCATCTCACCGGCGTGCAGGGTCAGGTCGAAGCCTTCCACCACGCTGACGGCTTCGGCGCCGCCCTTGCCGCCGCCATAGCGGATGGTGATGTCGCTCAGTTCCAGCGGCGTGGCGTGGTCGGCAGCCTTGACGATGGTGTTGGCCCGGGTCTGCAGGGGGACCTCACCGGAGCCGGACCGGCGGCTCCGCTGGACGTTGGTCGGGTTTGTCATTGGACCACTTTCGTTGCAATCGGTATCCAGCAAAGTACAGCCACGAGGCCGGCCACGCCCGCCCACAGCGCGGCGTAGGGTGCCAGCAGCAGGCCGATGCCCAGGGCGCCCAAAACGCCCAGGGGCAGGGCCACGGTTCCCACCAGCGCGTTCTCGAACAGCCGGACCTGGCGGAGCATGTCCGGGTTCCAGCCCATAGCCTCGAGGATGCCAAGGTACTGGCGCTTGGCATTGAGTTCAAACCGCCCGGTGACCAGGGTCAGCACCAGCCCTACCGCAACTCCGGCGAGGGCCAGGAGGATGCTCGGAAAGGCAACGCTGGCCGCGGCCAAACCGCTCAGTGCGCTGGCGCCGGCAGCGCGGGGGATGTCGATGAGCAGGGCGGCCAGGCCGCCTGCTGCAGCCCCGAACACTCCCACGGCTACGGCCAGGGACAGGGTGTTGAATTTGTTGGTGCTCAGCTGGCGGTTGGCGAAGGTCAGCGGTGAGTCCACCGGAATCAGCCGTTCGTCGTGCTGCGGTTCCTGGTCGATCTCGTCACGGTGGCGCAGCTGCTGTGCGGCGAAGAACGCCGCCGCAGCGTACAGCACCAGGACAGACGCGGACACCAGGGCGGTGGAAAGGCTCCAGCTGGCCAGGCTCAGAACGATCCCGGCCACGGCCAGCAGGACCGCGCCGACGCCGAATTCCTCCAGTACCCAGCGGCGGATCCGGCCCTGGGTCCAACCCATGGCACGCAGGGTTCCGGCTTCGCTCTTGCGCTTGCGGATGTAGCTCACCGTGGATGCGCCGGTCAGGAGGGCTGCGCCGCAGAGCGTCAGGAAGAGCAGGGTGATGTTGGTGCCGGACAGCGACCCGGTCACGGCCTCCGCGGCGTTTTGCCGGACCCAGGACTGCTTGACGGTCCCCAGGGCGGATTCCTTGCCGGCGTCGTCCTTGCTGTAGCCCGGAACGAAGATGCTGGCATCCTCCCGCGCGGAACCGGCCACGATGGTGGCCTCCAGGCCCATCCCGCGGATCTCCCCGGCCAGCTGTTCGACGTCGGGCTGCGCTTCCTTCCAGCTGCCGGGCGCCGTTGCACGGACCCGGACGGCGTCGATGACGCTGGCATTCTCCGTGTAGCCGCGGGCAGCAGCAAGGCCGTAATAGTCGGTGATGGCGCCTGCGGACTGGCTGGCGAGCCCGGTGGCGCTCAGGGAGGGTTCAAGTTCCGTGGCGGGCACTTCGTTGCCCGCAGCGTCCTTGACCAGCGTGAAGGGGGTGGGGTCGTAGCCGCCCAGAGGCAGCTTGTTGACGTCCCCAGCGGCGGCGGAAACAGCCGAGGGATCGAACGTACCGTAGACCATGGCGAGCGGGGCGGCCGCCTGCTCCCCTGTTTCCAGGTTTTCCCGGTAGGAGCGCTCATCCACGGGCTCGCGCTGGGTCTGGTCAACGGGCATGCCGTTGGCGCTCTTTTCGGGAAGCCGGTTGACGGTGACCCATTCGCCGGGCACTGCCGTCTTTGCCTCGGCACCGTTGGCGGCTGCTTCGCCGTCGGTGTACTTGGGCGCCGCGGCAAAGTCGGTGCTCCAGGTGGCGGGAGTGTAGAGGCCCTGGTTGAAGTTGCCGCTGCTGCCGAGCAGTGAGGAGTGGTCCGTGGAACCCGGCCAGGACAGGACGAAGGGGTCCTTCGAAACGAAAGGCAGGTAGTCCTTGTCCAGGGAACGGGAGACGGTGCCGACGTTTTTGACGACCCTGCCGGCGTCGTCAATCTCTTCGATCTTGACGTTGTACTTCAGGTCCAGGGACGTCCCGGACCTGACGATCAGGGGAATGGCCTGGGAATCGTCAGTCAGCTGCCCGTTCCGCTTGGCCTGCTGGTACTGGGTCATCAGCGGCGCCCAGTACTTGAGCTTGACGCCGAGGAAATCCGGCCCTTCCTCCAACTCGTCCAGGCTGATGCCGTTGGTGAACAGTCCCTCGAGGTACCGTCCCACCGCCCCGGCGTCGCGCGCGTCGCCCGGTGGCGCCTTTTCCAGCGGTGACAGGAAGTCGCCGGCGGAACCCAGGAGGGCGCGTTCGGCAGCCGGATCGACGGCGACCACGGACTCCGTTATTTCGGGGGCCATGGGCAGTGACACGGAAAGGTTGAAGAGGTTGTGTTCGGAGCCCCCGGCCGGGGCGGGAAACTTGATCCCGGTTTCGTCCCCGGGCGCTGCGATGCGGATGCTGCTGCCGCCGGCAGTCTGCTCCTCCACGAGCCTGGCCTTGCCAAGGGTGCCTTCGGCAGTGGATTTGAACAGGGTCTGTTCGGAGACGCCGTCGGAGCTGACTGCACTGGCCGTCAGGCGGTACTTCCTGGTTTCATCGCCCAGGACCGATTCGGCAGCGGGCCACTGGTCCGGGGCGGTTGCCCCGGCGGCCTGATCCGCGGTCGCGGTGCCGGCCAGCCCGGCGTTGTAGCCGAGGTAGTCCATGGCATCGAGGCGTGGGGATTCAAGGTTCTGGGTCACGCGGGAGACGAGGCTGATCGGGGCCGCCACGGAGGTGCCGGAGAGCTTCCTGATGGCCTCCAGCTGCTCGAAGCTGATGCCGCCGGAGCCGTTGGCGATCTCGGGCTGCATGAGCGAGCCGGAGGAGGCCTTGGCCTGGACCAGGACGTCGTAGAGGCCGCGTGAATTTTCATCCACGGTCCTGTTCAGCGCGGCCTGGGACTGGCTTTGGACAAGGACCGACAAGCACATGGCTGCGATCAAGATGGCCGCGGTCAACAGCAGCACTTTGCTTCTGATGAACCTCTGGACGGCGTTCATGGAACTCCCTGAAACCTGGATTGCGTGCGCACATACGCGCCCCGCCCATGTGGACATGGACGGGGACGGATGAGCAAAAGATATTGGCCGGCCTGCCGGCCCGGTCCCGAACCAGGACCCAGCCATTGTAAGCAGACCGGCCAATCATACGTGGCCGTGCCGGGACTCGCCGCGGGCGGCCGGCGGTGCGGTGTTTCCCGGGGTGCGGGTTAGTCCTCCAGGTCCACTTCACGCACCATCTCGGCGCCGATGCCGGCCTTGATGGCGTCCAGGACCTGCTGGGGTACGGAGCTGTCGATGGTCAGCAGGGCAAGCACCTGGCCGCCTTCGTCAGAGCGTGCCACCTGCATGCCGGCGATGTTGATGTTGTTCATGCCCAGGATGTGGCCGATGGTTCCGATGACGCCGGGACGGTCCGTGTAGGCCACCACCACGAGGTGCTCGCTGATGGGGATTTCAACCTCGAAGCCGTTGATGCCCACGAGCTTCTGGATCTGCTTGGGTCCGGTCAGGGTGCCGGCCACGGAGATCTGGGTGCCGTCACTCAGGGCGCCACGGAGGGTGAGGACGTTGCGGTATGACTCGGTTTCGGGTGTGGTGATCAGGCGGACGTTGATGCCCCGCTGCTCGGCGATGACCGGAGCGTTGACGTAGGAGACCTGCTCGGTCACGACGTCCGCGAAGATGCCCTTGAGGGCGGCCAGTTCCAGGACCTTGACGTCGAGGGACGAGATCTCGCCGGCCACTTCGACGTCGAACTGGGTCAGGGAGGCGTGCGTCAGAGCGGTGAAGATCCGGCCCAGCTTTTCGATCAGGGGGATGCCGGGACGGACGTCGGGGGCGATGACGCCGCCTGCCACGTTCACGGCGTCGGGCACCAGTTCGCCGGCGAGGGCGAGCCGGACCGATTTGGCGACCGACACGCCGGCCTTTTCCTGCGCTTCATCGGTGGAGGCGCCCAGGTGCGGGGTGACCACCACGTTGTCCAGCTTGAAGAACGGCAGGTCGGTGCTGGGTTCCTTGGAGAAGACGTCCACGCCGGCGCCGGCGATTTCGCCGTCCTGCAGGGCCGTGAAGAGTGCTTCCTCGTCCACCAGTCCGCCGCGGGCGACGTTGACGACGTAAGCGGTGCTCTTCATCTTCTTGAAGGCGTCAGCGCCCAGCATGCCCACCGTTTCCGGCGTCTTGGGCATATGGATGGTGATGAAGTCCGCCTGTGCCAGGAGTTCGTCCAGGGTCACCAGCTGCACGCCGAGCTGAGCCGCGCGGGCTGAGGTGATGTAGGGGTCGTACGCAAGGATCTTGGTGTCAAAGCCCTTCAGCCGGGCGGCCACAAGCGCGCCGATCCGGCCCAGACCGATGATGCCGACCTTCTTTTCGAAGAGTTCGATGCCCGTGTACTTGGAGCGCTTCCACTCGCCGTCCTTCAGGGCTGCGCTTGCCTGGGGAATGTGGCGGGCCAGGCTGAGGATGTGGCCAACGGTGAGTTCAGCTGCCGAAACGATGTTCGAGGTGGGCGCGTTGACCACCATGACGCCGGCCTGGGTGGCTGCCTTGATGTCCACGTTGTCCAGGCCTACTCCCGCGCGGGCGATGACCTTGAGGTTCTTCGCAGCGGCGATCGCCTCGGCGTCCACCTGCGTGGCCGATCGGACCAGGATCGCGTCAACGTCGCCGATGGCGGAGAGCAGCTGGGAACGGTCGGCGCCGTCGGTCTGGCGGATCTCGAAGTCCGGGCCCAGGGCCTCGACGGTAGCGGGGGAAAGTTCTTCGGCGAGCAGTACTACGGGTTTTGACACGGCTGATCCTCTGCGTTGCAGTCCGGGGGATAAAACAAGTCTAGGCCGACGGAAAGGCCGGGCTCACATTGTTAAGTGTGAACCCGGCCTCACAGTCTGTCTTTTATAACGGCACGTTGAGCCAGGCTTAGCGGGCTGCGGAGCCTTCGACGTAGTCCACGTCCTGCTGCTGCCAGGCGAAGAGGGAGCGCAGTTCGCGGCCGACAGCCTCGATGGGGTGCTGCTCAGCCTTGGCACGCAGTGCCTTGAACTCCACGCCGCCGTTGTCCTGGTCCTCGATGAAGCGCTTTGCGAAGGCACCGGACTGGATGTCGGCCAGGACGGCCTTCATGTTTTCCTTCACCTCGGGGGTGATGACGCGCGGGCCGGAGACGTAGTCGCCGTACTCAGCGGTGTCGGAAACGCTCCAGCGCTGCTTGGCGATGCCGCCTTCCCACATGAGGTCAACGATGAGCTTGAGCTCGTGGAGGACCTCGAAGTAGGCGATCTGGGGCTGGTAGCCGGCTTCGGTGAGGGTTTCGAAACCGTACTGGACCAGCTGGGACACGCCGCCGCACAGGACGGCCTGCTCGCCGAAGAGATCCGTTTCGGTTTCTTCGGTGAAGGTGGTCTTGATGACGCCGGCGCGGGTGCCGCCGATGGCCTTGGCATAGGACTTGGCCAGCTCCCAGGCGGAACCGGTGGCGTCCTGCTCAACGGCGATGATGTCCGGGATGCCGCGGCCGGCTTCGAATTCGCGGCGCACGGTGTGGCCGGGAGCCTTCGGGGCGACGAGGATGACGTCAACGCCCTCGGGAGCCTGGATGTAGCCGAAGCGGATGTTGAAGCCGTGGGCGAAGGCAAGGGCCTTGCCGGGCTTCAGCTTGTCCTTGATGGAGTCGTTGTAGATCGAGCGCTGGTGCTGGTCCGGCGCCAGGATCATGATGACGTCGGCCCATTCGGCGGCGTCGGCAACGTTCTTGACCGTGAAGCCTGCGTCCTCGGCCTTGGCGATCGACGTCGAGCCTTCCTTGAGGGCGATGGCAACCTCGACGCCGGAATCGCGCAGGTTGAGCGCGTGGGCGTGGCCCTGGGAGCCGTAGCCAACAATGGCTACCTTGCGGCCCTGGATGATCGACAGGTCGGCGTCGTCGTCGTAAAACATTTCAGTCACTTGCGTAACTCCTCTTGAGTGGGTTGTAGATGGGTGTCTTTGTGGTGCGGTTGCGGGCGTTGCCTGCTGCCGGGCCGGGCCCGGGCAGCGTCCTAGGCGGAACGCAACGCCCTGTCACTCATGGAGCGGGATCCCCGTCCAACGGCCAGGGTGCCGGACTGCACGATTTCGCGGATGCCGAAGGGCTCCAGCACTGAGAGCAGTGCTGCAAGCTTCTCCGGAGTACCGGTTGCCTCGATCACCAACGAGTCTGTGGACACGTCGACGACGGCGGCACGGAACAGGTCTGCAGCCTGGGTCACCTGCAGACGTGTCGCGGCATCCGCACGTACCTTGACCAGGATGTGGTCTCGCTGTACGGAAGATTCAGAAGTCAGCTCAACGATCTTGATGACGTTGATCAGTTTGTTGAGCTGCTTGGTGACCTGCTCGATCAGGTCACCGTCGGCGTCGACGACGACGGTCATCCGGGAGATCCCCGGAACCTCGGTGGGGCCAACAGCCAGTGAGTTGATGTTGAAGGCACGGCGGGCGAAGAGGCTCGCGACGCGGGTCAGGACGCCGGGCTTGTCTTCCACCAGGACGGAGAGTGTGTGGCGGCTCATGGTCAGTCCTCTTCTTCCCATTCCGGGGTCATGTTGCGGGCAACCTGGATCTGGTCGTTGCTCACGCCGGCGGGCACCATCGGCCACACCATGGAGTTCGGGCTCACCACGAAGTCGATAACCACAGGCCGGTCGTTGATTTCGAGTGCCTTCTGGATGGTGGCGTCGATGTCCTCGTCGCGTTCGCAGCGGAACGCGGCGCAGCCGTAGGCCTCCCCCAGCTTGACGAAGTCCGGGATGCGGACGGTGTCGTGGCCGGTGTTGAGGTCCGTATTTGAGTACCGGCCCTCATAGAAGAGGGTCTGCCATTGCCGGACCATGCCCAGGGAGGAGTTGTTGATCACCGCCACCTTGATGGGGATCTTGTTGATGGCGCAGGTGGCCAGTTCCTGGTTGGTCATCTGGAAGCAGCCGTCGCCGTCGATGGCCCAGACTACGCGGTCCGGCTCGCCGACCTTGGCGCCCATGGCGGCAGGAACCGCGTAGCCCATGGTCCCGGCACCGCCTGAGTTCAGCCAGGCGTGCGGACGCTCGTACTTGATGAACTGTGCTGCCCACATCTGGTGCTGGCCCACGCCGGCAACGTAGACGCCTTCAGGCCCGGTCAGGGCGCCGATGCGCTCGATGACCCGTTGCGGTGCGCTGAGCCCGTCATCGGGTTCGGTCCAGCCCAGCGGGTAGGTCTCCTTAAGGTTGTTCAGGAAGGCCCACCAGGTGGTGAGGTCCGGCGTTCCGGATGCCTCGAACTGGGTGCGAACAGCTTCGGTGAGTTCAGGGATGATCTCCTTGACGGACCCGACGATGGGCACGTCCGCGGTGCGGTTCTTGGAGATCTCGGCGGGGTCGATGTCCGCGTGGATAACCTTCGCCATGGGCGCGAAGGTCTTGAGGACGCCGGTGACGCGGTCGTCGAAACGGGCACCGAGGGTGATGAGCAGGTCGGACTGCTGCAAAGCAGTCACGGCAGAGACGGTGCCATGCATGCCGGGCATTCCCATGTGCTGGGGGTGTGAGTCCGGGAAGGCGCCCTTGGCCATCAGCGTGGTGACAACCGGGGCTCCGGTGGCCTCGGCGAGTGCCAGCAGCTCCGCCGCGGCGTGCGCCTTGATGACGCCGCCGCCAACGTACAGCACAGGCTTGCTCGCCGCTGCGATCAGCTTGGCGGCCTCGCGCACCTGCTTGTTGTGCCCGCGGGTGACCGGCCGGTAGCCGGGCAGGTCGATTTTCGGCGGCCAGGAGAATGTCATCTGGCCGACCTGGGCGTCCTTGGCCACGTCCACGAGGACGGGACCGGGGCGGCCGGTGGACGCGAGGTGGAACGCTTCAGCCATGACATGCGGGATGTCGTTGGGGTCCGTCACCAGGAAGGAGTGCTTGGTGATGGGCATGGTGATGCCCACGATGTCGGCTTCCTGGAACGCGTCGGTTCCGATCACGCCGCTGGACACCTGGCCGGTGATGGCCACCAGCGGAACGGAGTCCATGTGGGCGTCCATGATGGCGGTGACGAGGTTGGTGGCGCCCGGGCCCGAGGTGGCGATACACACGCCAACCCGTCCGGTCACCATGGCGTAGCCTTGCGCGGCGTGGCCGGCTCCCTGTTCGTGACGGACCAGCACGTGATTCATGCTGGAGGCCATCAAGGGGTCGTAGGTGGGCAGGATCGCGCCACCGGGCAAACCGAAAATATCGTCGACGCCGAGTTCTTCGAGCGAGCGGACAATAGCTTGCGAGCCGGTCATCACCGTTGGGGGTACAACGTTGTTCGGCCCAAGGACAGGAGAGGCGGCAGCAAGGTCAGCAGCGACGACGGCATGGTCGGCCGTCCGGTCGGCGCGTTCCGGAGCCTTGGTGGCTCCAGCGGACTTAGTAGCCATCAGCGAGGGGCTGATCGGCGATCCTTTGCTCATCGGACTCTTCCTTGTGGATCATCTGTGGTTCGTGGAAACTGCAGGAAATAAAAAAACCCCTCAGCCTGGCGGCTCTTCGAGGGGTTGCGCGTGACGGTTCGTTACCCGGGGCTAATGTGCCACGCGCTTGGTAAGGACGACGACGATGCCGGTAACGAAAGTCATGCGTTCAGTTTTCCCTCTGGGCAAGATGCGTGTCAACGAGCTGCCCCGCGATCTCACCATGTGGACCCCATTGTCCACTCTTTGGCTGGCTCCCCCAACTAAGTAGCGGCAAGTGTCGTTTTGAGCGTTCAAAACGACACTTAGTGCTACCTAGTTGGGGTTAGCCGCCGAAACGCAGCTGCTACCCGCAGTATGCGCCTGTGCTGGCGCTGTGCACCAGCTTTGCGTACTTGGCCAGGACGCCCTTGGTGTAGCGTGCCGGCAGGGGCTCCCAGCCCACCTTGCGGGCTTCGATCTCTGCCTCGTCCACCAGCAGGTCGAAGCTGCGGGCGGCGATGTCCACGCGGATCCTGTCGCCGTCCTTCACGAAGGCGATGGGGCCGCCGTCGACCGCTTCCGGGGCCACGTGGCCGATGCACAGGCCGGTGGTGCCGCCGGAGAACCTGCCGTCGGTGAGGAGAAGGACGTCCTTGCCCAGGCCGGCACCCTTGATGGCGCCGGTGATGGCCAGCATTTCGCGCATGCCCGGGCCGCCCTTGGGGCCTTCGTAGCGGATCACCACGACGTCGCCGGCCTTGATCCGGCCGTTGTCCAGCGCGTCAAGGGCGCCCTGTTCGCGCTCGAACACCCGGGCGGTACCTTCAAAGACGTCGGCGTCGAAGCCTGCGCTCTTCACGACGGCGCCCTCGGGGGCCATGGTGCCGTGCAGGATGGTGATGCCGCCGGTCTTGTGGATGGGGTTGTCCAGCGCGCGGAGGATCTTGCCGTCCACGTCCGGCGGGTTGATGGCCTCGAGGTTTTCGGCCACGGTCTTGCCGGTGACGGTGAGGCAGTCGCCGTGCAGCAGGCCGGCGTCGAGCAGTGCCTTCATGATCACGGGCACGCCGCCGATCTTGTCCACGTCGGTCATGACGTAGCGGCCGAAGGGCTTGAGGTCGCCCAGGTGCGGAATCTTGTCGCCGATGCGGTTGAAGTCATCCAGCGTCAGCTCAACTTCGGCCTCGCGGGCGATGGCCAGCAGGTGCAGCACGGCGTTCGTGGAGCCGCCGAACGCCATGGTGACGGCGATGGCGTTCTCGAAGGCCTTTTTGGTCATGATGTCGCGGGCGGTGATGCCCTGGCGCAGCAGGTTGACGACGGCTTCGCCGGACTTGCGGGCGAATTCGTCACGACGGCGGTCTGCCGAGGGCGGGGCTGCGGAGCCGGGCAGGGACATGCCGAGCGCCTCGCCGATGCAGGCCATGGTGTTGGCCGTGTACATGCCGCCGCAGGCGCCTTCGCCCGGGCAGATGGCCTTTTCGATGCGCGTCAGGTCTTCCATGCTCATCTTGCCGGCGGCGCACGCGCCCACGGCTTCGAAGGCATCGATGAGGGTGACTTCCTTCTCGGAACCGTCCTCAAGCTTGACCCAGCCGGGCATGATGGAGCCGGCGTAGAGGAACACGCTGGACAGGTCCAGGCGGGCTGCTGCCATGAGCATTCCGGGAAGCGACTTGTCACAGCCGGCCAGCAGCACGGATCCGTCGATCCGCTCAGCCTGCATCACGGTCTCCACGGAGTCGGCAATGACTTCGCGGGAAACCAGGGAAAAGTGCATGCCTTCATGGCCCATGGAGATGCCGTCGGACACGGAGATGGTGCCAAACTGCATGGGGAAACCGCCGCCCGCGTGAACGCCTTCCTTGGCGCCCTGCGCGAGCCGGTTCAGGGAGAGGTTGCAGGGAGTGATCTCGTTCCACGAACTCGCGACACCGACCTGGGGTTTTGCGAAGTCGTCGTCCCCCATGCCGACCGCCCGGAACATGCCACGTGCGGGAGCCGCGTGGATTCCGTCGGTAACAACCCGGCTCCGGGGTTTGATGTCAGGCTTGTTCTCGGTTGCGATGTGGGTGTCACTCATAGGGGAAAGTCTATGGCTCCGCCGAACGGCGCAACGACAGATCCGGGACGTTTGGGGGCAAAAAACAGAAAATTTCATTCAGATTATGGACACCCATCTCAGATAATGAGATGAAACTGGCTTGCCCTCCCCCGCCTGTGGTGCGGCTCACGGATGTTGGCCGCCTGCGCCGGCGGCGGCGGACTTCCCCGTCAATCTGGACAGTCCTGACCGCCGGACGTAGCGTCGGGGAAAGTACACCTTGCCATCCGGACTGAAGGGCTTGCCATGGATTTTGTTTTCTGGATCATTTTGCTTGTTGTCATCGTGGGGGTCGTGTGGTGGCTGCTCAAGCGCAACAGTTCATCCACGGCGCCGGGAGCCTCCGCCCCGGAGAGGAGCCGCGCGGACGGAGCGCTTTCCGGCGGCAGTGCCGCCGCGTCCGCTGAAGCTGCCGGAACCACCGGCATCGCCGGCGCTGCAGGCTTTGGCAGTCCCGCCGAGCCCGCGGCTCCCACCACCGCCGACGATCATGCCGGAGCAGCGGCACCGGCCCGCGAGCCGGAGACGGCACAGCCCACCGGCCCGAAGGAGCGGGAAGGTTCCGGTGCTTCCTCCGCAGCCGCTGCCCCTGTAGCAACCGGCGCGCCCGGGGCCTCCGGATCCACCGCCGCCCCGGCAACGTTCGGGCAGGACGGACGCAGCCAGGACGACGACGAGTGGGAGACCCAGTGGTCGGAGGCTTCGGGCTCCTCCGCCGTTTCCCCGGGCGCGGCATCCAGGGGTGGCGCCTCCACGGGTGCCGTTCCCACCCATACAACGGAGGTGAATCCGGCCGGCGAAAGCGGGATGCCCGCTGCAACGGGGCACCAGGCGGAAGCAGCGGCAGCGCCGGATCCGGAATCCCACCGCGCCCCGATCCACCACCCCGAGTACACCGAGCCCCACGCTCCCACGCTGCCGGGCGCGGAAACAGCCGCGGTGGAGGACATTGACGACGCCGGGACTGCAGCGCAGGCTCCGGCGCCTGCAGGTACCGTCGGGCCACAGCCGGCCACCGGGATCAGCGCCAGCGCTGCGCCTCACGGGGACGCCGGCGTAGCGCCCCGGCACGGCCAGGAGGACAGCGCAGCGGCGTCCGCGGAAGCCGCCGTTGTTCCCGAGACCGCCGCCACAGCTGAGACCGCGGACCGCACCCAGTCTTCCGCGCTGGTGGAAACCGCAGCGGACCGGGACCAGCAGCCCCAGGCCGTTCCAACGCCCGAACCGGCGGGACACCTGGCAGCCGATGAGCCCTATGGCGCCGGCTCGGCGTCCGCCGGAACAGACGGCAGCGGCCCGGACGGATACACCGTGAAAGGCGATGCCGGAGCCATGGTCTACTACGAGGAGGGACACCCCGACTATGAACAGGCCCGGGCCGACGTCTGGTTCGAATCGGAGGCGCATGCCGAGGCAGCGGGCTTCCGGGCACCACGGCGGCGGCGCCTCTAGCAACGGACCAGC
Organism: Pseudarthrobacter sp. NKDBFgelt; assembly: GCF_046097905.1. Lineage (NCBI taxonomy): Bacteria > Bacillati > Actinomycetota > Actinomycetes > Micrococcales > Micrococcaceae > Pseudarthrobacter > Pseudarthrobacter sp. NKDBFgelt. Next base: position 22,879 of record NZ_JBJURL010000045.1, read on the forward strand.
CGGCTCCGGCCAGCCCCCTCCCTGTCTCCGAAAGTGGTTGCCTGCTGTCGCTGCAGCCTGCCTCGCTTTGCTCCTGGCCGGCTGCACGGGCGGTGACGGCGGCGGGCCCACCGGAAGCACGACCCTCCCGGAGACAAGTGAAGTGCGGGTGCCGGACGTCGCCGAACGCCTTGAGCTTCAACTGAGCATCCCCTGGTCCGCCGTGTTCCTGCCGGACGGAACGGCCATCATCTCCGAGCGCGACACGGCCCGCCTAAAGGCAGTGCCGGCCGGAGGAGGAGGCCGGGAAACCATAAACCTTGGTGAAGTTCCAGGGGTGTCCGCCGCCGGCGAGGGCGGCCTGTTGGGACTTGCACTGTCCCCCGGCTTTGCCTCCGACCGCTACCTGTACATGTACTTCACCGCACAGGAGGACAACAGGATTGCCAGGGCAGGGGTGCAGGAAACCGGTGACGGTGGACTGTCCCTGGACCGGCCGGAGGTTATCTTCACCGGCATCCCGAAAGCCAACACCCACAACGGCGGCAGGATCCGCTTTGGCCCGGATGGGTTCCTGTACGTGGGGACGGGCGACTCGCAGCGGAGGAACCAGCCCCAGGACCCCGACGCCCTGGGCGGCAAGATCCTGCGACTGACGGCCGACGGCGGTCCGGCGCCGGGCAATCCCTTCGGCAACGCCGTCTACAGCCTGGGCCACCGCAACGTCCAGGGCCTCGCCTGGGACAGTGCAGGACGGCTGTGGGCCAGTGAATTCGGCCCCGACGTCAATGACGAACTGAACCTGATCGTATCCGGGGGAAATTACGGCTGGCCGGCGGTGACCGGCGCACCCCGCCGCCCCGAGTTCCAGGACGCAAAAGTCGTGTGGCCTTCAACCAGCGAATCGTCCCCCAGCGGCCTGGAGATCGTGGGATCCACCGCCTACTTGGGGGCGCTGCGGGGCCAACGGCTATGGACGGTGCCACTTGCGGGCGAGGAAGCCGGGACGCCTGTGGGCCATTTCACACGCCAATACGGCAGGATCCGCGACGTCATACGGACTCCAGAGGGCGGATTCTGGCTTCTGACTAACAACGAAAACCCTGATTCTGTGCTGGTTTTGCCCCCGCTGCCCTGATGCGGGAGCAGTCCAGGGATCCGATTTCACATGGGCAAAAAGTTCGTGTAGAGTTTCATGTCGTTGCGGAGATCAACGGGGAAAGAAAAGCCCGATGATCACAGCAAATAAGATGCACCTCTAGCTCAATTGGCAGAGCAATTGACTCTTAATCAATGGGTTCCGGGTTCAAGTCCCGGGGGGTGCACCACTGGGAAGACAGCCTCCGGCTCGCGGAAACGCGAACCGGGGGCTGTCTTGTTGTGTGCCGCGCTGCAGGCGGGCCTGCCGACTTTCCTTCACGCTTTCGCCCCACGCTGCTAATCCTCAACAGGAGGCTTACCTCCGCCTGCAACCACACACGTGATGGCCACAAAAAAGGCGTGACCGCAGCTGTGAAGCTGTGGCCACGCCCGGGCGCTGGAGACGCCGGTTTAGCGTGTTGAAGGCGAGTTCTCTATCAATGCTCCCTCGCCGGGAGAATTGGCGAATTGGCTTGCGAGTTCCCGCACCACTGCCTGGAGCTCCTGCCGCAGCAGGTCCGGATCGATCGACGCCGACGCCAGCACCGACCGTTCCATTTCCACCGCCGCCGCGACAGCTTCCTTGCCCTGCTCGGTAAGGGACACGACGTGGCTCCTGCGGTCCGAGGTGCTGCGGACCCGGACAATGTGTCCGTGGGCCTCCAAGCGGCTGAGCGTCTTACCCATGGTCTGAGCCTGGACGCGAACGTACTGCGCAAGCTGGGCTTGCGTCATGGGGCCCTGGGCATCCAGGACCTCGATGGCTATAACACCTGCGTGGGTGAGGCCGATGGCGCCAAGTTTTTCGTTCCAGGAGTGTTCGACGAGGCGCGCAGCAGTGGACAAGAGGCGCCCCGTGGGCCAGTGATCCATATCAGGCATAGCAGCCAGTATAGCCAAGTAGGGATTAGCGCTGGTTCCCGGTGCTTACTAGGCTGGTGTGTCCCGCCTGCAACTAGGAGAAAAACATTGGCTGAAAGACTCGTTACCGGAGACGACGCGCCCGGTTTCACATTGAAGGATTCCTCAGGCACCGACGTCAGTTTGTCCCCCCGCCAGGGCCGCCACACCATTGTGTACTTCTATCCGGCGGCCGCCACGCCGGGCTGCACCAAGGAGGCGTGCGACTTTCGCGACAGCCTGGCTTCCCTCCAGGCGGCGGGCTACGACGTCCTGGGCATCTCCCCGGACCCCGTGGAAAAGCTTGCAAAATTCGCAGCCAAGGAAGGCCTGGGCTTCCCTTTACTCTCAGATGCGGACCATGCGGTTGCCGAGGCATATGGCGCCTGGGGCGAAAAGAAGAACTACGGCAAGACCTATGAGGGGCTCATCCGTTCCACCATCGTGGTGGACCCGGACGGGAAGGTTGCGCTGGCCCAGTACAACGTCAGGGCCACAGGCCACGTAGCCAAACTTCGGCGGGACCTGAACCTGGACGCCTGACAAAGATGGGCTAAGCCGGGGCCTTGCCGCGGCGACGCTACAATGGACACTGGCATCCGCCGTCGGGCCCTGTGAGGGCCGCAACGACCGGCAGCCCTGCGCGAGTGGTGAAATTGGCAGACACGCAGGATTTAGGTTCCTGTGCCTTCGGGCGTGGGGGTTCAAGTCCCCCCTTGCGCACTGTGAGGTCCCCCGGCTGTGGCCGGGGGACCTTTTGCATTTGTCGCCCCTTCGGCCCTGTCCCTTCCGCACTGCACCGAAGGGGAATCCGGGCTCCGCCGAAAAACTCCAAGGAATTTACCCATCCGCATCCTGCCGCCGGCCGAATAGACAGTGAGACACCAGCCAAGGGCAGGTGCCCACCAGCAAGTTTCGAAAGACGCCGCAGGCACCACGCCCGCGGCGGGCAGATGCCACAACCAAGGAGAACCGACATGCAGACCATCAAGCGCACAACCTTCACCGTCGCAGGCGTTGCAGCAGCAGCCCTGTTCAGCCTGACTGCCTGCGGCGGGTCCGCAACCACCACCGCCTCCTCCGCCCCGGCAGCCGAGCCGTCCGCGTCCAGCATGGCCCCCTCGCCGTCGGCCAGCACCTCTGCCGCGGCCATGGATCCGGCCGCCAACCTGGTGGGCCCGGGCTGCGCTGCCTACGCCGAGCAGGTTCCCTCCGGCGCAGGCTCGGTTGAGGGCATGGCCCTTGACCCGGTTGCCGTCGCGGCATCCAACAACCCGATCCTCACCACCCTCACCTCGGCAGTGTCCGGGAAGCTGAACCCCAAGGTGGACCTCGTGGACACCCTGAACGGTGGAGAGTTCACGGTCTTCGCACCGGTGGATGACGCTTTCGCCAAGATCGATGCAGCCACCATCGAAACCCTCAAGACGGACGACGCACTCCTGAGCAAGATCCTCACCTACCACGTGGTTCCGGGCCAGATCACCCCTGACATGATCGCCGGCACCCACGCCACCGTCGAGGGCGGCAGCGTAACCGTTACCGGCAGCGGCGACGAGCTCAAGGTTGACGACGCCAACGTGATCTGCGGCGGCGTTCAGACGAAGAACGCCACCGTCTACCTGATCGACTCGGTGCTGATGCCCAAGTAAGCACCCGGCAGGCCAGTTCCTTCAGGTAAGCCGGGGGCCGTCCGAAAGGACGGCCCCCGGCTTTTCTGCCCTGGCGGGAACCCTCCGACCGGTTCCAGGTACCTCCAAGGAGCGTCTATTAGACTGGGCTCCGGCCCGCACGCGGCGGAGCCGGCAAAATCCCGAGGTGATAATCGAGTGCCCAGCAGTACATCGCGGCGGACGGTCATCAAGACCGGCGCTGTTTTCCTCGCCTTGGGCATGACCTCGTGCACCGCCGTCCCTGCCCCCTCGCCGTCCTCCGGCTCCCCCAGCACAACTGCTGCTCCCGAGCCCGCCGCTACCTTCAACTTCGGAACCGCAGCCCAGCCGCTGGGCCTGGATCCAGCCCTTTCCAGCGATGTTGAGTCCCAGCGCATCACCCGCCAGATCCTTGAGGGACTGGTGGGCGTGGACCAGATCACCGGGCAACCCACACCACTGCTCGCCACGGAATGGACCGAATCCAACGAAGGCCGCTCCTACACTTTCAAGCTCCGGACCGACGTTGTGTTCCAGGACGGAACCCCGTTCAACGCCGACGCCGTGTGCACCAACTTCAACCGCTGGTTCGCGTTCTCCCCCGACATAAGGCGGCAGGCGCCCGGCAGCTCCTTCAAGGGAGTCTTCAAGGCCCACTCGGATGAGCCTGAGCTCTCCATCTTTAGGAGCTGCACGGCCGAATCCGCGGACACGGTTCGGATTGACCTCACCCAGCGGTTCACCGCCTTCCTGCAGGCCCTCACCCTGCCTGCCTTCGCCATCGCCTCACCGGCAGCCCTCGCCGCAGGCATGGCTGACGTCCTGGACCAGAACCGCGGCGGGCAGCCCGTGTCAGGCTTCGGGACCAATCCGGTGGGAACCGGGCCGTTCAGGCTCGCCTCGTGGGACGAAGGCAGTGTCACCCTGGCCACCAACACCTCCTACTGGGGGGACCGCGGCCAGATTGCCACCATCAACTTCGTAGCCTACGACCACCCGCAGTCGCGGCTGCAGGCCCTGCTGGACGGCAAGATCGACGGCTACGACGCCGTGACGGTGGGCAACTTCGACCAGCTGGTCAAGCGCGGAAAGCAGATCGTCCAGCGTGACCCGTTCTCCGTGATGTACGTGGGCATCAACCAGGACATTCCCGTGCTCAAGAATTTGAAGGTCCGCCAGGCCATCGAAATGGCGATCGATAAGGAAACGCTGATCCGCCGGTTCTTCATTGACAACACCGCCAAGGCCACGCAGTTCGTCCCGCCCAAGATCAGCGGCTTCAACAACGACGCCCCGGCCCTGGGCCACGACCCCGCCAAGGCCAAGGAATACCTCGAAGAGGGAGGGTACGCCGGTGAGGAGCTGAAGTTCTACTATCCCCTGAACGTCACCCGCCCCTACCTGCCCACACCCGAGAAGGTGTACGCCGAGATCAGCCGCCAGCTCACCGCCGTCGGGCTCAACATCCGTCCCGTGCCGGTGGACTGGGCGGACGGCTACCTGCAGAAGGTGCAGTCCCCCGGCGACCATGCGCTCCATCTGCTGGGCTGGAACGGCTCCTATTCCGACGCCGACAATTTCGTGGGCCCCCTCTTCGGGGAGAGGAACGGCGAGTTCGGCTACCACGATCCGCAGGTCTTTTCGAAGATCAACCGGGCGCGCGGGCTTCCGGAAGGCGAGGAACGGGATGAGCAATATCACACCATCAACGCCCAGATCGCCGCGACCGTACCGGCCGTCCCCGTCGCCTTCCCGATCTCCGCGCTGGCCCTGTCCGACCGCGTACTGAGCTATCCGGCGTCCCCGGTCTTAAATGAAGTTTTCACGAAGGTGCAACTAAAGCCTTGACGGAGCGGTCCAATTTCAGTATGTCCGCTGCCCGGGGATATTCTGTGACAGCCAGAGCCGCTGCAATCGGAGACTGATCGTGACCTTCATTTCCAAGACCCCACATGCCGACGTCGTCCTGATTGGCGGCGGCATCATGAGCGCCACGCTGGGGGCATTCCTCAAGCAGCTTGAGCCGGACTGGACCATCTCCCTGTTCGAGCGCCTGGACCAGCCGGGGCTGGAAAGCTCCGATCCGTGGAACAACGCCGGAACCGGCCACGCCGCCCTCTGCGAGCTCAACTACTCCCCTGCAGCCAAAGACGGCTCAGTGGACCCCTCCAAGGCGCTGCTCATCAACGAACAGTTCCAGCTTTCCCGCCAGTTCTGGTCCCACCTGGTGGACCAGAAACTGATCGGATCCCCTAAGGGCTTCATCAATACCGTCCCGCACATGAGCTTCGTGATCGGCGAGGACCATTCCCGGTTCCTGCGGTCGCGTTACGAGGCCCTCAAGCCCCACACGCTGTTCCGGAGCATGGAATATTCCGAGGACCACGCCCAGATCGCCAAGTGGGCGCCCCTGATCGTCAAGGGACGCGACCCGAAGCAGCGCGTTGCCGCCACGCGCGCCGCCGAGGGCACCGACGTCGACTTCGGGGCGCTGACCCGGGAGCTGACCACCTACCTCGGGAACAACGGCGTCGAAATCAACTACGGCCATGACGTCACGGGAATTTCCAGGGCGTCCGACGGCGGCTGGAACCTTTCGCTGAAGTACCCCAAGTCCGGGGAGCACAGCAAGATCCACGCCAAGTTCGTGTTTGTCGGCGCGGGCGGCGGCGCCCTGCACCTGCTGCAGGCCTCGGGCATCCCGGAAAGCAAAGGCTACGGCGGGTTCCCGGTCTCCGGGCAGTTCTTCCGCTGCACCGACGAAACCATTGCCGCGCAGCACAGTGCCAAGGTCTACGGCCAGGCATCGGTGGGCGCTCCCCCCATGTCCGTCCCGCACCTCGACACCCGGTATGTTGGCGGCAAGCGGTCGCTGCTGTTCGGCCCCTACGCCGGATTCTCCACCAACTTCCTGAAGAACGGCTCGTACCTGGACCTTCCGCTGTCCATCAGGCCCAGCAACATCATTCCCATGCTCGCAGTGGCCAAGGACAATATGGACCTCACCGCCTACCTGGTGAAGGAAGTGGCCAAGAAGCACGCCGACAAGGTGGAGGCTCTTCGTGAGTACTACCCGGAGGCCAAGGACGGCGACTGGGAACTGATCACCGCCGGCCAGCGTGTACAGATCATCAAGAAAGATCCGCAGAAGGGCGGCGTGCTGCAGTTTGGCACTGAAGTGATCGCCGGCCGCGACGGTTCCATCGGCGCGCTCCTGGGCGCATCGCCCGGAGCATCCACTGCGGTACCTATCATGATCGAGTTGCTGAAGAGGACCTTCCCCCGGAACTTCAAGGGCTGGCAGTCCAAGCTCAAGGACATGATGCCCGGCTACGGGGTCAAGTTGGACGAGAACCCGGACCTGGCTGTTGAGCTGGAAAAGGCGACGGCCGCATCACTTCAGCTGGAGAGCGTTTCCGCCAGCCACTGACCCTGCCGGGGCCGGCGGCCGGCACCTTCGGGTCCGTATCAGTCCCTCAATCCCACAGGAGATCATGCGATGTTCCGGCTGGCACAACTTTCACTTGCGAACCGGGCCCTGATCGCACTGATCACAGTCTTCGCCTCGGTCTTCGGCGTGATCACCATGTCGTCGCTGAAGCAGGAACTCATCCCCTCGATCGAGTTCCCGCAGATCACGGTGCTGACCGCCATGCCCGGCGCCTCCCCGGAGGTGGTGGACAAGCAGGTGAGCGGGCCGCTGGAGACGGCGCTGAACGGCGTGGAGGGGCTGGAATCCACATCCTCCACCTCCCGCAACGGCGTCTCGCAGATCACCATGGTGTTCACCTACGGTTCGAACCTGGACCGTGCGAGGAACCAGATCGACCGCGCCATCTCCAACGCCAAGCGGTCCCTGCCGGAGGATGTCCAGCCGCAGGCAATTGCCGGCAGTATCAGCGACTTTCCCATCGTTTTCCTGGCCGTGTCCTCGGACAAGACGCTCAGCGAGCTGAACGCAGACCTCCAGCGGCTGAGCGTGCCCCGGCTGCAGAAGATCGACGGCGTCCGCGGCGCTGATGTGACCGGCGGCGCTTCCCAGCACATCGAGATCCTTCCGCGCGGTGACGCCATGGCCGCGGCGGGTGCGAGCATCACCTCCATCCGGGACGCGCTGGAGAGCAACGGTGCGCTGATCCCGGCCGGCACGCTCGAGGAGCAGGGAAAGACGCTCTCCCTGCAGATCGGCAGCCCCGTGGATTCCCTGGCGGCCATCGAGGCGCTGCCGCTGGGGGGAGCAAAAGACGGGGCCACCATCGGCAGCGTGGCGGACGTGTCGCTGCAGGATGACGAACGGACATCCATCACGCGAACCAACGGGGAGGAAACCCTCGCCGTGTCCGTGACCAAGAAGCCTGAGGGCGACACGGTGGGCATCTCGCACGCGGTGCGGGACACGCTTGACGAGCTTGAGGCGGAACTGGGTTCGAATGCCAAGTTCACTCCGGTGTTCGACCAGGCACCCTTCATTGAGAAGTCCATCAAGGACCTCACCACCGAGGGCCTGTTGGGCCTGGGCTTCGCCGTTGCGGTCATCCTGGTGTTCCTGATGTCCACCCGCTCCACCCTGGTCACGGCGGTCTCCATTCCGCTCTCGCTCCTGATCACCTTCATAGGCCTGTCCGCCACCGGATACTCCCTGAACATCCTGACGCTGGGTGCGCTCACCATCGCCATCGGCCGCGTGGTGGATGACTCCATCGTTGTCATCGAGAACATCAAGCGGCACCTGAGCTACGGCGAGGACAAAGTCACTGCCATCCTGACTGCCATCAGGGAGGTGGCGGGGGCCATCACCGCCTCCACCCTCACCACCGTGGCGGTGTTCCTCCCCATCGCGTTTGTTGGCGAGCTCGCAGGTGAGCTGTTCAGGCCGTTCGCCCTCACGGTCACCATGGCGCTGTTGGCCTCGCTGCTGGTCTCGCTGACCATCGTCCCCGTTCTGGCCTACTGGTTCCTGAAGAACAACGGTGCCGCAGGCGCGGGGGCGGCCGCTCCCGCAGCTGCCCGGCGGAGAGCGGACGAGGCCCGTGCCAAGGCATTGGAGGCGGAACAGCGCAGCAGGCTCCAGCGCGGCTACCTGCCAATCCTCACCAAAACCCAGAAGCATCCCGTGATCACGCTGGTGGCGGCAGCCCTGGTCCTCGGTGCCACCGCCGCCATGACACCGCTCCTGGCCACCAACCTCCTGGGGAACTCCGGGCAGAACAGCCTCACGGTCCGCCAGGTCCTGCCGGCCGGCACCACACTCGCCGACACCAGCGCGGCAGCCATCCGGCTGGAGGAAGTGCTTCGCGGCATCGACGGCGTCAAGGACATCCAGGTGACCTCGGGCAACGCCCAGGCAGGTTTCGCCGCGCTGACCTCCACCGGCTCGTCCAACTCCACGTTCACCGTGGTGACGGACGAAAAGGCGGATCAGGAACAGCTCCAGGAGACGGTACGCAGCGAACTGGCCAAGGTGCCCGATTCCGGCAAGATCTCGGTAGGAACGCAGCAGGGCGGTTTCGGCACCTCGTCCACCGTGGACATCACCCTCAAGGCGGCCAGCACTGCCGACCTCCAGGAAGCCAGCGACACCATGGTGGCGGCGATGACCGGGGTGCCCGGCACCAGCGAGGTGGCGACCAACCTCGCGGCCAGCCAGCCCGTGGTCCAGGTCAGGGTGGACCGGGCCAAGACGGTAGCCGCCGGGCTCAACGAGGAACAGGTGGCCGGCGTCCTGGCGTCCACCATCAGCCCCATCCCGGCCGGAGAAGTCCGGATTGACACCAACGACTTCCCTGTCCAGATCGGCCAGGGCACCAGGTTCACCAGCATCGACGCCGTCCGTGGTATTCCGCTTCCGGCAGCGGGCGGGCCGGTGCCGCTGGGAAGCATCGCTTCCGTGGAACAGGTGGATGTGCCGGTGTCCATCACCGCCAGCAACGGCCAGCGCACGGCACGCGTGTCCGTGACGCCGTCGGACGCCAACCTGGGTGCGGTCAACGCGGAAGTCCAGAAGCGGCTGGCGGATGTCCAGCTGCCACCAGGGGTCACCGCTGAAATCGGCGGTGCCACCACCCAGCAGCAGGAGTCCTTCCAGCAGCTCGGGCTGGCCCTGCTGGCGGCCATCGCCATCGTTTACGTGATCATGGTGGCAACCTTCAAATCCCTGATCCAGCCGCTGATCCTGCTGGTATCGGTCCCGTTTGCAGCCACGGGAGCCGTGGCGCTGCTCCTGGTGACCGGCGTGCCCCTGGGACTTCCCTCGCTGATCGGCATGCTCATGCTGGTGGGGATTGTGGTCACCAATGCCATCGTGCTGATCGACCTCATCAACCAGTACCGGCAGCCCCGGGACGGCCGGCCGGGCATGAACGTGGCGGATGCGATCACGCACGGGGCACGGCAGCGCCTGCGCCCCATCCTGATGACCGCGCTCGCCACCGTGTTCGCGCTGACGCCCATGGCCATGGGCCTCACCGGCGGCGGTGGCTTCATCTCGCAGCCGCTGGCGGTTGTCGTCATCGGTGGGCTGATCTCCTCGACCGCCCTGACGCTGGTGCTGGTGCCTGTCCTGTACAGGCTGGTGGAGGGCCGGCGTGAAAAGAAGGCGCTGCTCCGGGATCTCCAGGCCCGCCACGACTTCGGCCCCGGGCCGGACGTCGATGAGGAGTTCAGGGACTGGACGACGGGCATGGTTCCCAAGACCAGCGGCCGCCGCGCCGCTCCGGGCGGTCCCGCCTAACGACCGGCCCGGCCCGCACGGGCTTAACGGAATATATCCCCAAGGGATGCGTTGTACCCTGCGGTAGATGCAAATGCATCTAAATTGGACTACACTGGGACCAAGCCCGGAGAGTCCAGGAAGGGAAAGGCACATCATGCAGATCGGTGTTTTCAGCGTCAGCGACATCACCACTGACCCCACCACGGGGCAGACCCCCACCGAGAACGAACGCATCAAGGCGTCGGTGGCCATCGCCAAAAAGGTCGAGGAAATCGGCATGGATGTCTACGCCCTCGGCGAGCACCACAACCGGCCTTTCTTCTCCTCCTCCCCCACCACAACCCTGGCGTACATCGCGGCCCAGACGGAACGCATCACGCTGTCCACGGCCACCACGCTGATCACCACCAATGACCCGGTGAAGATCGCGGAGGACTTCGCGATGCTCCAGCACCTGGCCGACGGCCGTGTTGACCTGGTCCTGGGCCGCGGCAACACCGCGCCGGTGTACCCGTGGTTCGGCAAGAACATCCAGGACGGCGTGGAGCTGGCCATCGAGAACTACAGCCTGCTGCGGAAGCTCTGGGACGAGGACACCGTGAACTGGTCCGGCAAGTTCCGGACGCCCCTGCAGAACTTCACGTCCACGCCCCGCCCGCTGGACGGCGTCGCCCCCTTTGTGTGGCACGGCTCCATCCGCACACCGCAGATCGCCGAGGTGGCGGCCTACTTCGGTGACGGCTTCTTCGCCAACAACATCTTCTGGCCCAAGGAGCACTACCAGCAGCTGATCGGCCTGTACCGCGAACGCTATGAGCACTACGGCCACGGCAAGGCGGACCAGGCCATCGTGGGCCTCGGCGGACAGTTCTTCATGCGGAAGAACTCGCAGGACGCCGTCAAGGACTTCCGTCCGTACTTCGACAACGCGCCGGTCTACGGCCACGGCCCCTCGCTCGAGGACTTCACCTCGCAGACGCCGCTGACGGTGGGCAGCCCGCAGGAAGTCATCGAAAAGACCCTGACGTTCCGGGAGTACTTCGGCGACTACCAGCGCCAGTTGTTCCTGATCGACCACGCGGGCCTGCCGCTTAAAACCGTGCTGGAACAGCTGGACTTGTTCGGCGAGGAGGTCCTCCCCGTCCTGCGTAAAGAGTACGCGGCCCGCAAGCCGGCCCACGTTCCCGAGCCGCCCACGCACGCCGGCCGGGTAGCCGCACTGCTGGCCGCCCAGGACGCGGAAAAGTCCGCCGCGGACGCGTGATGGCAGGCAAGAGCGCGGAGTCGCCGGTGCGGCTCGCCGCAGAAACCTGGGAGTCGCTGTTCCGGGCCCAGGTTGCGGTGATGCGGAAGCTGCAGTCCGGCCCGGCCTTCCGGAAGCTGGCAGTCAATGAGTACGACGTCCTGTTCACCCTGTCCCGGTGCCCGTCCGGCTGGCTGCGGCTCAATGAACTCAACGACAACGTCCTGTTGAGCCAGTCCAGCCTCAGCCGGCTGGTGGAGCGGCTTGAGAAGCGCGGGCTCATCGCGAGGATGCCCGCGCCCGAGGACGGCCGTGGTGTCCTGCTGAAACTGACGGATGAGGGCCGGGAACTCCAGAAGGAGATTGGCCGTGAGCATGTGCGCGACATCTCCGAACTCATGGGCCCGGCCCTGACACAGGCGGAACAGAAGGAACTCATGCGGCTCACCACCAAGCTGCGGAGTTCACTGGGCCCGCGGCCGCCCCGGCAGGACCCGCGCTAGCCCAGGGCCACGAGCCTGGCGGGGTCCTCCACCGGCAGGCTGCCGTTGACCACGGCAGTGACCTGCATCTGGCTCAGGCTCAGGCTTCCGCCCACCGTGGACAGGAATGCGGTGTCGGCCGAGTCCCGGCCGGCCGTGATCCGCAGCATCGACTCCCGCGGGGCCAGGCCCGTGGGATCGATCACGTGCCACCCGCCTTCCACGTAGGCTTCCGCGACGGCATGGAAATCCATGGGGGTCAGGCCGGGGGCGTACACGGCGGCCAGGCGTGCCGGAATGTCCTTGGACCTCAGCAGCGCAATGGCCAGGTGGGCGAAGTCCCGGCAGACGCCCCGGCGGCTCAGGAGGGTTTCCACGGCGCCGTCGGTCCCGCGGGAGGAGCCACTGATGTACCGCAGCTCGCCGTTCACCCAGTTCCGCACGGCGTGCAGCAGTTCCCCGCCGGTGGCTCCGTCGAATTCCGCGTACGCGGTGGGCAGGAGGCGGTCCGACTCCGCGTAGCGGCTGGGCCGGACGTAGCGGATGCGGTCAGCAAGTTCCGCTTCCTCAGGCTGCGCCTTTCCGGCGACCGTGGCGGAGTATTCCACGACCACCTCGGACGGTTCCGCGAACTCCATGTAGTGGAGCCGGCCGCCGTGGTGGTCCGGCACCTCGCTCACGGGGACCTGCGCGCCGCCAGCCGTAACGGACAGGTTTTCCTCGAAGGACGAGTAGCCGGGGTTCCTGGCGGCGGCGATGGCCATGGCCACTTTGGTGTTGGGTGTGGTCTTGAAGACCAGGCGTGCGGAAACAGTGCGTTCCATGACTCTCCGGGGGTGTCGGCAGGAAAGAAGCCGCCGCTGGTCCCGGCCGGGGATGCGGGCAGGGAACGGGACTAGTTCTTGATCTCCAGAGACATTAGCATCCGCTGGACGTTGGCGAAGTCAGCACTCTCGCTGGCGTACTTTGCGGCCTGGTCAAGGGTGTCGAATGCTTTGGCGGGCGCCACTTTTTCATCGGGCGCAAAGGCCCTGACGGACACCAGGTCACCGAAGGAGTAGTCGCCCTTACCCGCCGGCCCACGGACTATGTTGCGCAGTTCGCAGGCCTGCCCGTCGGGGCCGCCAACCACGTTTGTGATGCCGTAGGAGCCGAAGAACCGGTACCCCTGGATTGCCCGGAACACCACCCTGGGCGGAATGGTCCCCTCCCCGCCTGCGGCGGACAGTTCAACAGGCACGCTGCTGATCACGGTGTAGGGCCGCCGGGCGTCCTCGGGACAGTCGGCGGACGACGGCGGGAGCCCCGTCCGGAGCGCCGCCATGAAGGTGCCGTCCGGCTTTTTCACCTCGATCTTCAAGGCACCGGGCAGGGTTCCCTCCTCAGGTGGGACCGACTGCGCTATCCAGGTTTCCGGCAGTTCGAAGACCACGGTTTTGGCCGGATCGGAGAAAGTCTTCCACGCGGAGGCTGTGGCGGCAGGCTGGGCTGTTGCGGAGCCGGACGCAGCGGCCGTGGCGCCTGGGGATGCCGCAGCCGAAGCCGCCCCTTCCGGCGCAGCGGTGGCGGTTCCGGTGGCGCCGGAGTCACCGGGCTCCGCTGTCCATGCGGGCCCGCTGTTTGACGGGGTGGAGCAGCCGGCAAGGAGTGCGCCGGCCAGAAGCACGGCGGCTCCGGGCAGGACCCCAGCTGATGCGATGCGTCTCATGCAGCCAGCCTAACGGGACGGGGCAGCGGCAGGACCTGGCCCGGATCGGCGTTTTCTGCCACTCCCGGGGCCCAAACGAGGGGCCGGAGCCGGCCAACAGCGGTGCGTGTCGCCGCCGGCGGGGCATCACCGGCCCCGGGGACTAGGCTGGTGCTATGGCGGACATCCAGCACGGCGCAGCCGAAGATCACGTGGCGGAGATCTCCGCCGTCGACATTGCTGACTGGCGGCTGCGGACCTTTGCCTTGTACGACAATGTGCGCAAATTGTCCGTGGAAAGCCCGGCGGAAGCACATTCGTATTGGCGCCACCAGCGCGACCTTCTTTTTGCCACGCACCCCGCCTCCGCGCTGTCCGCAGCGGACAAGGCGCGCTTCTCCGGCCTCAAGACGGCTGACTATGATCCCATCTACCGTTTCCACGTCCCGCTGACCAATGAGGGTGCGGGGCGGGAGATGAGCGTGGAAACCGGCACCGACGGGGTGGTGGACTTCGTCCGGCTTGGCACGTTCGACCTTCCCGAGATGGGGCAGCTCGCCGTGTGGAAGCTGCGGGGATACGGCGGCGGCATCTTCGTGCCGTTCCGGGACGCAACCGCCGGCCAGCCCGGCGGAAGCTACGGCGCCGGGCGGTACCTGCTGGACACCATCAAGGGCGCGTTCCACGGGGTCAGCGGGACAGGTCCGGGCGCCGCGTTCGTCCTGGACTTCAACTTCGCCTACAACCCCTCCTGTGCCTACAACGAGGCCTGGGCCTGCCCCCTGCCGGGTCCGTCCAACCGGCTGGCCGTGGAAATCCCGGTCGGCGAGCTGTACTGACCGCTGAGGGCAGCAGCAAGCCCCAAGCCTTTTAGAGGACGGCTAGGGCGTGTCTCCTAAATTGAGGGATGGCTGGCTGGAATGCTTAAGGTGTGTCGCGAACTTCTGTCTTGAGTGAT
>NZ_JBJURL010000046.1:0-37001 GCF_046097905.1 Pseudarthrobacter sp. NKDBFgelt
GCCAGCTCGACTTCCTGGCGCATCAGCGTGGACAGGTCACGGGTCACATCCCCGAGCAGCTCACCCAGCGAGGCGTTATCCGCCTTCTGGTGCGCCGCACTCGGAGCAGGTTCAGGAATGGAACTACTCACAGCTGGCGTCCTTCCGAAGAGCGGTAACCGCCGTCAGTGCTGCGGTAGGAGCCGTCCTCGTCCCGGTAGGGGTCATCCTCGAACCGGAGGGGAGTCTCTTCAGCAGTGCCGGAGGGCAGGGAAGTGGTGGATACCGGAGCGCCGGCGCCTACAACAGGCTCGCTGTAGAGGTCGTCATTTCCGGCTGCGTACACGGTCTCCTGATGGAGGGGTGCAACCGGCTGGTTCTGCACGGACCGCTGCGACGGTGACCCATTCGCTGCGCCGTGGGACTCCGGTGCGCCTGCGGTCAGGCCGCGTGTGAGCCGGCCGGCAAGGACGCCGGCTCCGGCTGCAAGCAGCAGGAAGGTGCCGGGGTTGTTGCGGGCGAACCGCTGGACTTCGCCGAGAATGTCGCCCGGCTGCTTGTTCTCCAGCCAGGAGGCCACGGTGTCGGTAGTGCCGGCGGCCTGGCGGATCAGGTCGCTGGCCATGCCCTGCTGGTCCGGCGCGTCGGCCATGCTGTGCAGCTGGCCGGAAATGGTGCGAATGCCCTCGGCCGCCTTCTGCTGCTGGGTCCCAGCCTGGCTTGTCAGGCCCGACTTCGCCTGGTGCAGAAGATCCTGCGCACTGGACTTCGCCTCGGACGCCACATTCGCGGCTTCGTCTTTGGCAGTCTGCGCAACGTTCTGGGCTGACGCCGCGGCCTGGCCAGCAACGTTCGATGCCTCTTCCTTTGCCGCCTGGCTCTTGGAGGTTCCGGCAGAACCCTCAACGGGGGTGGTGCCAAAGTTCTCTTCGGCACCTGCTGCGGTCACACCATAGGGATCGGTGGTTGCAGTGCCGGGGGTCTGGGGCCATTGGTTCTCTGTCATCGGGCTCTCTTTCCTGAAGGGTCAGCTGGCGATCAAGAACCAGCAACGCTGGCTAGTAGTAAGCATGATTACTAATTAGATACTAAGCACACTTTCCTTTTGAAGCGCAAGAGGGTCGCCTAATAAAGGCCTTCGGGAGGGGCTCTAGGCCCGGCGGATAGTAAGCCTACTTGCGAATTGGATGCTAAGCATGCTTATTGTAGAGAACGTAGCGACGCAACAAGAGGTGATCACACCCTGCACTTCGCCACCCACAGGAAGGCCACGGCCCGATGACCAGCAATCTCGATCCAGATGCCCGCACCAGCTACCGCCTTATTTCTGTGGCGGCCAGGCTGGTTCAACGGCGCCAGGACGACGCCCTGGCGCACTTGGGCCTCACCCGGGCGGCTGTGATAGCCCTTGAAGGCCTGGCCGACGGGCCCTTGAACCAGGAACAGCTCGCCGAAGCAATACGGGTCCAGAGCCAAACGTTGGGGCGGGTCCTGCTCCGGCTGGAGGGCGCCGGCCACATCACCAGGACGCGCCAGTCCACCGATCGCAGGCAGTTCAAGGTGGAACTTACCGAATCAGGGGAAGCCATCCTTGAGGCTGCCCGCCGGGAAGAAACCAATGCCTACCCTGATGATCCGAACATCGGCTGGAAGGTCCTTAGCGAGGAGCTCGCAAAGTTCGTGAACGCGCTGCCGGCAAGCCGGAACCAAGAGGTGGTCCCGTTCGCTCCGCCTGAGCACCGCACCGGGAGGCGCCCCCAGGGGACGCGCGGAACAGGCCTTCGCGGCATGGACCAGGCTGGTCACTAAGGCGCGCTGGCACGGCCGCTGAAGTCGGCGCTGAAGCGCGCTGATGCGGTAGTCCGCCGGTCCACGCCGGGCGTCTAGGCCGAGCAGGCATCCTTAAGTGCCTGGACGGACTCTGCCGGCACCTCGTCTCCGGCTTCCGCAATCTGGCCCAACGGCGTCGTAATTTCAGCCGGGACCCCGGCAGTGGATGCTGCAGAGACGAGCCCCGCCAGCAGCTGCTTGTCCTCGACGCTCACCAGCCCGTCCTGGACCACGGCGCAGATCTGGCGGTTCACTTCGGCGGCGCCGGCCGTTGCCACCTTCGAGGCGGCGTCGCTGACGGCATTGCCTGCGGCCTCCTCAACGGCACCACAGCCGGAAAGGAGCAGGAGCAGGGGTGCGGCGGTCAGGACTGCGAGGCGGCGGTTCATGCGCCCAGCCTATCGGGTGCGCATGAAGTGCTACCGCGCGCTGGCCGCCGGCACCCCCAGGATGCTGTCCAGCAGCCCGTTCCGGAATTTGCCATCCGGATCGTGCGCCGATGCCAGTGAACGGAAGTCGGCGAAGCGCGGGTACAGCGATTCCCAGTCGTGCTCTGCCGGGGAGAAGAGCTTGCCCCAGTGCGGACGGGCGCCGAAGGGCCTCAGCAGATACTCGAGTTCCGGCAGGACCGCCTCCACTTCGGGCTGCAGCGGCCTCCACGTGAAGTGCAGGGCAACGCTCTGCTGCCGGTAAAAAGGGCTGAGCCAGAACTCGTCCGCGGCACCGGTCCGGATCTCCGAGACAAACAGCAGTGGCGCGAGCTTGTCCGCGAGTCCGCGGACTGCCTCAATGGCGGCCGGGGCATGCTCCAGCGGAAGGATGAACTCGCTCTGCAGCTCCTCACCGTTGCTCGGCGTGAACTCGTGGCGGAAGTGGGGAAGGCGGTCCAGCCACTGGCCGGGTTCGTCCAACTGCACGGTGCAATTTTCCGCGGACATGTCCGGCAGCGGGTGCCGCGGGCTCACGGCCGCAGTGGCACCGAACAGCCCGTCCAGGGGCGGCTCCGAGTCCAGCGCCTTGAGCCAGACCTGGCTGATGGAACCCCCGGCATAGTCCGTGAAAAGGCTGACGCTGTAGGCGCTGGACACGAGTTCGCGGAAGCTGCCCAGTGCCTGGTCCCACGGCAGGTTCTCCAAAACGCGCTGGCGCATCCGGAAGCTCGGCTGGACGGCGAGTTCCAGGCCGGTCACAATCCCCAGGGCCCCGAGCCCCACCACGCTGGCCCGGAATTCGTCGCCATCGGCACGGGTGAGGGAAACCTGTTCGCCGGAGGGCCGCACCAGGTCGATGGACTGGACTGCTCCGGCCAGGGACTGGTTGTTGACGCCTGAGCCGTGCGTTCCGGTCTGGACTGCGCCCGCCACGGAGATGTGCGGGAGTGACGCGAGATTGTGAATGGCGGCGCCGGACTGCTCCAGGGCGCGGCACAGTTCCCCGTAGCTGACGCCGCCGCTGACCCGCACCGTTGTATGGTCCGGGGAGAGTTCGATCCGCTGGGGCAGCGCATCCAGGAGAACATGCACGCCGTCCGTGTCGCCCACCCGGTTGAACGAGTGCCGCGATCCCAGGGCCTTGACCCGCCCGGCACCGGCCACGATTCCGGCAAGTTCGTCCACCGAGGCTGGCCGCCGGACCTCCGCGGAGGCGTATTCAAGGTTCCCTGCCCAGTTCTTCATCGAGTCGGCTTTCCGGTTGGAGGTGCAATTGGCTCCCTCAACTGTCAGCGCTAACAATCCCACTGTCAAGGCGCGTTCACGCTGCCGCCCGCGGCGGGCCACGGCGCGCTGCAACACACTGGCGCTTGTTTTTCTATCGTTGTAAATTTGCCGGATGACACGTGCGCGCACCCCTCCGATGGGATGGAACAGCTGGGACTGTTACGGCACCTCCGTGACCGAGGACGAGGTCATGGCCAATGCCTCCTTCATGGCCGGGCATCTGCTGCCTTTCGGGTGGGACACCGTGGTGGTGGATATCCAGTGGTACGAACCCGCGGCCCGGGCCGGAGGCTACAACAACGGCGCAGAACTGGAACTGGACGGGTACGGCCGGCAGCTTCCGGCGACCAACAGGTTCCCGTCAGCCGCCGGCGGGCTCGGGTTCAAACCGCTCGCCGACCGGATCCACGGCCTGGGCCTCAACTTCGGCCTTCACATTATGCGCGGCATCCCCCGCCAGGCGGTCCGGGATGCCCTCCCCGTTGAAGGGACGGACGCCACCGCAAACCAGGTGGCTGACACGTCCTCCGTCTGCGCCTGGAACACGGACAATTACGGCCTGGACCACAGCCACCCCGGCGCCCAGGCCTACTACGATTCCCAGCTGCGGCTCTTCGCTTCCTGGGGCGTGGACTTCATCAAAGCCGATGACATGCTGGGCCCCTACTTCGCCGGGGAGATCGCGGCCTACCGCCGCGCGATAGACCGCAGCGGCAGGGACATGGTCCTCAGCCTGTCGCCGGGCAGGGCCCTGTCCCTGGCACACCTCGACCACCTGCGCACGAACGCAGACATGTGGCGGGTTTCGGACGATCTCTGGGACAGCTGGGAGGACGTCGAGGCCCAGTTTGGCCGGATGGCACGGTGGGCTCCCCACCAGGGGCCCGGAAGCTGGGCGGACGCGGACATGCTCCCGGTGGGACGGATCGCGCTGCGTGCCGAGCGGGGAAATGCGCGGCTCACGCGCCTGACGCCCGACGAACAACGGACCATGCTGTCCCTCTGGTGCATCGCCCGTTCCCCGCTCATGCTCGGCTGCGACCTTCCCTCCTCACCCCCGGAAACCCTCGGACTGCTGACCAACCGGGACGTCCTTGACGTACTCACGGCGAGCCGCAACAACCGCGAACTGCTGCGGGACGGGCACCTCGTGCTGTGGGCGGCGGAAAGTACGACGTCGGAGGACAGGTTCGTGGCGGTCTTCAACACCGGGACGGCCGCCGTGGCCCGGACACTGCCGCTCGCTGACCTTGGCCTCCCGGGTCCGGGGAGCTGGACAGCCCGGGAGGCGTGGAGCGGCACCTGGGCCGGGCTCACCGAGCTTTACGGTGCCCCGGCCCTGGCGGTGGATCCCCCCGCCCATGGCGTGCGGTTCTACCGGTTCTCCCGCAACCTGGATTAGCTCCCGCCGCACTGTGGGCCGGTGCGCGGCGGTGGGACCCTGCGCCTGCCGGTGGCTTCAAACGCGGCCGCGACCCGCAGCAGGGCGGTGTCGCTGTATGCCCTGCCGGCGAAGGTCAGGCCCACGGGCATGGCGATGTCCGCTGCAAGTCCCATGGGTACCGTCACCGTAGGGATGCCAAGATGCCTGGGAACCAGGTTTCCGTTGGACACCCAGACGCCGTTGCGCCACGCCAGGTCAGCCGAGCGCCCGTTGCGGTCCGCGTCGGCGGGGCCGATGTCGGCAGCTGCCGGGAACACCACGGCGTCGAGGCGCAGGCCGTCCATCCACTGCTCCAGGTCAACCCGGCGTGTTTCCTCCAGCCCGCGCAGTCCCTCGGCCAGGTGCGGTATCGCGGCCAGTTCGGGCACGCCGTTCTCCCGTATCCACGCGGGGTAGTCGCTGATGTCGTCGTCGAACCCGTGGTACCGGTCCGGGAGTGAGCCGTCCGGGGCGGGGAAGATTGCCGCGCCGTTAACGTCGGCCAGCCGGCAGAGATCCGGGTCCCCGTTGGCGTCCAGGAAGTCGTTCCAGGCCCAGGCGGAGAGGTCAACGATTTCCTTGCGAAGGTACTCGGGGGACACCAGGCCCCTGGTCGAGATGTTGGGCGCTCCGGGGCGGTCGCCTTCGTAGTTGGACACCACGGGGAAGTCCACCTCAATGACGTGGGCTCCCGCGGCCTCGAGGTCGCGCCGCGCAGCCTCCCAGAGCTCGATGATCGAAGCCCTGGTCTTGATCCGCTGGCCTGTAGGCCCGCCAATCCCCGGGGTAGGGGCTGTGCCGGCTTCAGGGTCCGCGTTGATGTACATCCGCGGGACCCCAAAGCGTTTGCCGGCCAGGACGCTTTCAGCCGCAGCCCGGTCCGGTGCCGCCAGCTCCACGTAGGAACCAGGGCGCACCTCGGATGCTTTGGGCAGCCCGACCCATGGCTGCATCCGCCAGAAGTCGCCCCGGGTTTCGGCATCATCAGCCACCACAACATCCAGGACCTCCAGGAGGTCCGCCATGGTGCGGGCATGCGGCACCACCACGTCCATGGTGGGCACCAGCGGCCAGTTGCCGCGGACAGAGATCACGCCCCGGGACGGGGTGTAGGCGCAGAGCGCGTTGTTCGACGCCGGGGCCCGCCCGGATGACCAGGTTTCCTCCGCAAGCCCGAACGCGGCGAAGCTGGCGGCGGTGGCAGTTCCGGAACCATTCGAGGATCCCGAGGCAAAGGCCGCGGTGAGGTAACCGGCGTTGTATGGGCTTTCGGCACGGCCATATACGCCGCGCTGCATACCTCCATTGGCCATCGGTGGCATATTGGTTAGTCCAATAAGGACGGCCCCGCCGGCACGCAGCCGCTCGATGGTGAACGCGTCCTCCTGTGCCACCAGGTCCTTGAAGGCCGGCGATCCGGCGGCGACGGTCAGGCCGCGCACCTTATAACTGTCCTTGGCTGTATAGGGGATGCCGTCGAGCGGTCCGAGGGTGGCCCCCCGGGCCCGGCGCTCGTCAGACGCCCTCGCTTCGGCCAGGGCGTCCGGGTTCATCACCACCAGTGCGTTCAGGTGTATGCCGGAAAAGTCATACTTCTCAATCCGCTGGAGGTAGCGGTGCACCAGGTCGCCGCTGGTGACCTCTCCCGCCTCCAGCGCCATACGGAGTTCGCTGATGGACGCCTCGACGACGTCGAAGCTGGCCTGGGTGCCCGGCGCGCCGGCTGTTGGGGCGGGCTTCATTCCGAGCCTCTTTGGGTTGCCGGCGCCGGCTGCTGCTGCGTGATGCAGTGGATGCCGCCGCCGAAGGCGAAGACGTCGCGGGCATCCACCAGCTCCACAGTCCGGCCGGGGTAGGCCTGTTCCAGGATGCCGGCGGCGATGATGTCATTGGGGTCATCGAAAGCGCACAGGACCACTGCGCTGTTCGCCACGTAGTGGTTGATGTAGGACCAGTCCACAAACCCTTCGCCGTCCTCGAGGACGGTGGGGGCGGGAACATCGATGACGCGCAGCGGGCGGCCCTTGGCATCCACTTCTCCGGCGAGGACCGCGGAAAGCTCCCGGTACACCTCATAATCCGGGTGGGCTGGGTTGTCCTGGCGGTGGAGGAGGACGGTTCCGGGGCCGGCGAAGGCCGCCACGATGTCCACGTGGCCGCGCGTGCCAAACTCGCCGTAGTCGCGGGTGAGGCCACGCGGGAGCCAGATGGCCTTGCTGGTGCCCAGGGCTGCGTGGATTTCGGCCTCGACAGATTCTTTGGTGGCTCCGGGGTTGCGTGCCGGATCCAGCTGGACCGTCTCCGTCAGCAGCACCGTTCCCTCGCCGTCCACATGGAATCCGCCGCCCTCATTGACCAGCGGACTGGACGTGGCTGGAACTCCGGCCTTCCCGGCCACCGCGCGGGCCACGTCTGCGTCCTTGTCCCAGGCGGCCCACCCTTGCGCGCCCCACCCGTTGAAGACCCAGTCGACGGCGGCCAGCGAGCCATCCGGACGGTGGACGAAGGTGGGTCCGCTGTCCCGGATCCACGCGTCGTCGAGCGGAACTTCAGCCACGGTGATGCCCCCGCCAAGCCATCCCCGTGCGGCGGTGGCGTCACGGGGGTCTGCCACGACGGTCACGGGCTCGTGGCGGGCAATGGTGCGGGCAACTGTGGACCAGGCGGCACGGGAGCGGTCCAGCGAAGGGCTTCCCAGGGGGCCAAAGGTTTCGTTGGGCGGCGGAAAGGCCATCCAGGTGCGGTGGTGGAGTTCCCATTCGGCAGGCATGTGGGTGGCCGCGTCGTCGGTGGCAACGGCACCCGGAGAGGGTTGCGGGGAGGAATAAATGAATGACATTCATTTATTATGGATTCGAGGATGCCCGCAGGCAAGGGATCGGGAAAAATTAAGCTACGGCTACCTGGCGGCTGTCTGCTCAACCGCAGCCAGGATGGCCCTGGCCAGTTCCGCTGGCTTGGTGAACTGGGGCCAGTGGCCGGTGGGCAGGTCCACGTACTCCACGTCCCGCATGCTGGAAAGCTCCGCCACAAAGGGATGGCCCGCCTGGATCCACTCCTGCAGCAGCGACGACGGGAACTCGCACGCAATGACGGTGGCGGGCACGTCGTAGCGCCGGTCATCATGCAGATGCTGCTGGTCGTAGGCAACGCCCTTGGGCTGCGGAATGGCCCGTGCCCGGAAAGCCTCGCGGAGGCCGTCGTCGAGGTCCACCAGGTCGGCGTCCTCGAACGCTTCCCACGGCGGCAGCGGAACGTCGTCGCCGTCGGCCGGCAGTTCATCGTTGATCACGCCGCCTTCACCCAGCGGTCCGCTGTCCACGTAGACCGCCCGCTCCACCCGGTCGGGGCGGGAATCCAAGGCGCCGTGGATGATGGCGCCGCCGCCGGAATGGCCCACCAGCACCACCGTGTTGTCCAGGGCATCAATGGCGGCAACCACGGCGTCGATGTGGTCCCGCAGGCCGATACCGGAGCGGTTTGCGTCGACGGATTGCATCCCGGGAAGCGTGAGCGGGTGCGTCCGGTGGCCCGCGGCCTCAAGCGCCGGCGCCACCTCCTCCCACGAGGAAGCATCCAACCAGAAACCGGGAACCAGGATGATGTCCATGATGGAACCCTACTCCCGGCGGAGACGGTCGCGGGTCATCCGGGCGGGGTGTGGGGCATCCGGAGCAGAAGGGCTTTCGCGCAGCCTCGACGGGCAGTAAAGTCCCCGAGTAGCCTGCGTTTCTCCGACGTGACCTGAGAGGGAGCCCTCATGAAACGGCCAGAATGCTTTTGCGGACCCGCCGGCACCGTGCCGGGCCCAGCTGGGGCCGGAGGTGTGGAGGCATGAGCGGCTCACCATCGCAGGGCCAGGCCGCGCCGGCGAAGCGTGAAACGTTCTCCTCGCGCCGGCTCTTTATCCTCTCGGCGATCGGCTCGGCGGTCGGCCTGGGCAATATCTGGCGCTTTCCCTATATCGCCTATGACAATGGCGGCGGCGCCTTCCTGATTCCCTACCTGGTGGCATTGCTGACAGCCGGCATCCCGCTGCTGTTCCTCGACTACGCCGTGGGCCATAAGTTCCGCGGCTCGGCGCCGCTGGCCTACCGCCGGCTCCACCGGGCGGCTGAGCCGCTGGGATGGTGGCAGGTGCTGGTGTGCTTCGTCATCGCGGCCTACTACGCAGTGATCATCGCCTGGTCGCTGATGTACACCATCTTTTCCTTCACGGAGGCGTGGGGTGACGACGCCGAGGGCTACTTCTTCGGGAACTTCCTGGCCGTCGCGGAGGCCCCGGGCATCGGCTTCACCTACGTGCCGTCCGTCTTCTTCCCGCTCCTGCTGATCTGGGTGGCGGTCATCATCATCATGGTGGCAGGAATCCGCAAGGGCATCTCCCGCGCCAACTCCATCCTCCTGCCCTTGCTGATGGTGATGTTCCTTCTCCTGGTAGTCCAGTCGCTCTTCCTTCCCGGCGCAGCGGAAGGCCTGACCGCGTTCTTCACGCCGGACTGGGCCGCACTCGCAGACCCCTCTGTGTGGGCTGCAGCCTACGGACACATCTTCTTCTCGCTGTCCGTGGGCTACGGCATCATGGTCACGTATTCGTCCTACCTCAAGCGCCGGACGGACCTCACCGGTTCCGGCATGGTGGTTGCCTTTTCCAACTCCGGATTCGAAATCCTCGCCGGCATCGGTGTTTTCGCGGCTCTTGGGTTCATGGCGCAGGCAGCAGGCACAGGCGTCAACGACGTCGTCACCCAGGGCATCGGCCTTGCCTTCGTCGCATTCCCCACCATCGTGTCCCAGGCACCCTTCGGCGGGCTCATGGGCGTGCTCTTCTTCGGATCGCTGGTGTTTGCGGGGATCACCTCCCTGATTTCCGTGCTGGAGGTGATCGTGGCCGCCGTGCAGGACAAGCTGGGCTGGGGCCGGGTCAAGGCTTCAGTGGGGGTCAGCGTGTTGGTGGCAGTTGTCTCCCTGGGCCTGTTCCCCACTGCTACGGGCCTTTACCTGCTGGACACCTCGGATGCTTTTGTCAACAGCTTCGGGATCACCCTGGGCGCGCTGGTCACCGTGGTGGTGCTCGCGTGGTTCCTGCGCAAGCTGCCGCTGCTCTCGGCCCACCTGAACCGTGTCTCAACCATCAAGATGGGGCGGGCGTGGATAGTGCTGGTGGCCGGCGTGGTGCCCCTCGCCCTGATCTACATGGTGGCCAACGAATTCATCAGCAAGATCACCACCACCTACGAGGGGTACCCCGAGTGGTTCGTGGGCCTGTTTGGCTGGGGCATGGCCGGCGCGCTGGTGGTCCTGGCCCTCATTCTGACGGCCATTCCCTGGAGCCGCAGCTCCAAAGCCCACCATGACCCCGAATACGACGACGTGGTCAAAGAGGATGCACAGGAGACGGCACCATGACACCCATCGCCATCACCATGATGATCATTGCGATCCTCACTGTCTGGGGCGGGCTGGCGCTGGCGCTGGTCAACCTCAAGAGGCACCCGGAGGACGAGGGCGCCCTGCCCGAAGAGCACGCACCCGAGCTCTGACCCACTTTTGCGGGCGAGGGCCCGGGTGCCGGGGCCCGGGGCTGCCGTGGTTACGGGTTGGGCTGTCCCTTGCCGATGCTGCCGTAGTTGGCGGCGGGCAGGACGACGGCGTCAGTGACTGCCTTGCCATGCGCGTTCTGGAACACCGCCCGCACCAGGACCGCCGGCTGGCCGGGCGCCGCGGCGGGCAGCTCAAGCCTTGAGGTGTAGGTGCCCTCGTCCGTCCGTTTCGTCACGGGCTGGCGGCCTGCCTTCTCCCAGTTTGCACCGCCGTCGGACGAGGTTTCCCACACTGCCATCGGGCCCGGGGTGCCGGTGGCCGTAGCGGCCACACTGGCTGTGCCGCCCGCGGCCCTGGCCTTTGGCTGCGTGGAAACCTGCGGCAGTTCCACTGTCTGGTCGAAGGCGGGCCAGCCGTCCACCCACTCGATTTTCTGTAGGCCCAGGGTGGGGAAGTAGGGGATGTCCTGGTTGGAGCTGTCGTAGTAGTGGAAGGCCAGGTAATCGCCAAACACGGACTGGCCGCCCGGGCCGGTGACGGCACCGTGCGAATCCAGGACCACGGACCCGCCGCCGCCGAACATGTCGCGGCCGTCCTTGTCCAGGTAGGGGCCCTTGACGGAGACGGAACGCCCCACGGCCACCTTGTAGGTGGAGTCGGCGCCGCGGCAGCAGGAGTCGAAGGAGACAAACAGGTAGTAGTAGCCGCCGTGCCTAGTGATGTACGGCGCCTCGATGGGGTTGCCGGGCATGAACCGGTCCGCAATGTTCACGGTTTTTGACTGCCAGCCAGCCACCGGCTTGCCGCTGGGCCATTCGATGGGCACCAGGAAGATCCCGTACCAGAACGATCCGATGGCCATGTACGGGGTGCCGTCCGCGTCCTCGATGATTCCGGCGTCGATCGCGTTGAACGTCTTTCCGGGGTTGTTCGGATCGAGGCCCGTGGCGGGGGAGGAAACCACCAGGCCCTGGTCCACCCACTGGTAGTCCGGGTCGCCGGGATCCAGGGTGGTGTTGGTGGCGAGGGCTGTCAGGGACTTGTTGCCGCCAAAGCGCGACGCCGAGTAGTACAGGTAGTAGGTGCCGTCACGTTCGGTGATCTCCGGCGCCCACAGGTTGCCGGGGAGCTCGCCGTCGGAGAAGTGCTCGTCAATCCATGCGGGAATTTGGTCCCAGACGGTGCCGCTGTACTCCCACGTGGTTCCCTGGTCATGGGAAGACCAGGCCTGGATGGTGCCGCCGTTTTCCCGGTTCACCAGGCCTGTGGAGTAGACGTACCAGGTGCCGTCGTCGTCGATGATCAGGGCAGGATCGTGGATGGGAGAGGTTTGGCCAACCACGGTCTTTCCGCCCGGCAGGTCCGCCAGGCTGGTGTCGTTCCTGGCGGCCGGCGCTGACGCCGTCCCGGCAACCTCCGGGGCCGGGGCCGTTGCTGCGATGTGGGGACTGGCCGCCGTCGGGAGCGCTGCGGCTGTGAGGGTGAGGCCCAGGGCTGCAGCCAATCCTGCAGCGCGGAGCATCCATGGACGTGACTTCATCATCACGTGGTCCTTCCGGAAGGTGGGGCGATTTCAACCGCCAGGGAACAGACAAATGTTTGCAA
This sequence comes from Pseudarthrobacter sp. NKDBFgelt, assembly GCF_046097905.1. Taxonomy (NCBI): domain Bacteria; kingdom Bacillati; phylum Actinomycetota; class Actinomycetes; order Micrococcales; family Micrococcaceae; genus Pseudarthrobacter; species Pseudarthrobacter sp. NKDBFgelt. Next base: position 12,100 of record NZ_JBJURL010000046.1, read on the forward strand.
CGTTGTAACGAAGAATATGGCATGCGATCTGGGTCACGTCAAGGACGGGCCGGGGGTGGCAAAAGTAATTGCCGGAGCGCCCTTGACGATCCTTCGCCTCTTGTGTGATGGTTTCTTACAACGTTGCAAAGCAGCAGCTGCTCCGATGCCGGTCCGCTACCGCGGCCCGCGGAGTCCCGGTACCGCCCAGCCCAATAAACTTGATTGCTCCACCCAACCCGGAAGGACTGCGTGATGATGAAGTCACGTCCCATGGCCGCGACCCTGGCGCTTTTTACCGCCGCCGGCCTTATGCTCGGCGGCTGCTCCGCCCCCTCTGGCGGGGACGCCGGCGGCGAAAAGAAGCTCACCTTTATGTTCCGCGGGGGTGAAGACGAGAAGAAGGCCTACGAGAAGGCCGTTGAACAGTTCGAGGCCGCAAACGGTGTTGACGTTGACATCATCGTCACAACAGCGGACCAGTACGCCACCAAGCTGAAGGCCGCAATTGCCGGCAAGCAGGTCCCGGACGTGTTTTATATCGGGCCAGGCGACGTGCAGGCATACGTGCAGAACGGAATCGTCAAGGACATCACCGAATACGTGGAAGGCTCCGACACGATTGACCTGGATAATATCTGGGAATATGGCGTGGACAGCTACCGCTACGACGGCAAGCGCGTGGGTGAAGGTTCCATCTATGCCCTCCCCAAGGACGTGGGTCCGTTCTCCTTCGGCTACAACAAGACCATGCTGGAAAAAGCCGGGATTCCGCTTCCGGACAAGGACAAGCCCTACACCTTTGACGAGTTCGTGGCCGCCGCCAAGAAACTTACCGCCGACACCAACGGCGACGGCTCGCTGGACCAGTGGGGAACAGGCCTGAACGTCCAGTGGAACCTGCAGCCGTTCGTCTGGTCCAACGGTGGGGACTGGCTCAGCGAGGACCGTACCAAGGTCACCGTGGACACCCCCGAATTCGCCGAATCGCTGCAGTGGTTCGCAGACCTGCAAAACGTCCACGGTGTCACCCCTTCTGTTGCTGAGGCGCAGACCCTGGACACGTACCAGCGCTGGATGAAGGGCGAAATCGGCTTCTTCCCCATCGCCCCCTGGGACCTCTCTACCTACCAGAAGCTGGGCTTCGAGTGGGACGTCATCCCCTACCCTGCAGGCGACACCGGCGAGACGGCCAGCTGGATCGGGACGCTTGGCGTCGCGGTCTCCGAAAGCACCAAGCACCCCGAAGAGGCAGTCAAGCTGGTGGAGTACCTCACTGCCAACAAGGAAGCCCAGCAAAGCCTGGTGGATGCGGGCATCCAGATCCCCAACCTGAAGGACATGGCCGAGACCTGGGCAGCGGACACAAGCACCAAGCCGGCCAACAAGGAAGAGTTCCTGCAGATCGTCAAGGACTACGGCCGCGCCCTGCCCGGCGGCAACACCTTCAACGCCGAGTGGTATGACGAGCTGTTCACCAACATTCAGCCCGTGCTGGACGGCAAGCAGACCGCTGCCGACTACCTGAAGCAAGCCCAGCCCAGGATGCAGGAATTCCTGGACGCCGCCAACCAGCAGGCCGGCAACTAGGGGGATCACCGGTATGACAACAACCATCACCCGCCGCTCGCGGCTTCACCGGAAGGAACACCGGGCAGCCCTCGCTTTTGTTGCCATACCGGTGATCGGGTTCCTCCTCTTTACGCTCTTCCCGCTCCTCTTCTCGGTGTACGCCTCGTTCACCAACTGGAACGGCATCTCCGCCCCGGTTTTCAAGGGCCTGGACAACTACACCAAGATGTTCGGCGACCGCTACTTCCTGCAGTCGCTCTGGAACACCCTGTACATGATGATCGGCATCCCCATCGGACTGGTCATCTCCTTAAGCCTTGCGTTGGCAATGAACCGGAAGATGCGCGGCACCACGTTCTTCCGCACCGTGTACTACCTGCCCGTGATCTCCTCCATCGCCGCCGTCGCCATCCTCTGGCAGTGGGCCTTCAACGGCGACTTCGGCCTCATCAACCAGGGCCTGGCCCTGGTGGGCATCGACGGCCCCAACTGGCTGCAGGACACCGCCACCGTGAAGCCCGCCCTCATCATCATGGCCATCTGGAAAGGCCTGGGATATTCCATGCTGCTGTACCTGGCAGCCCTCCAGTCCGTGCCCCGCTACCTTTACGAGGCCGCAGCACTGGACGGTGCAACTGCCTGGCAGCAGTTCCGGCACATCACCATCCCTATGGTCCGGCCGGTCACCTTCTTCCTGATTGTCACCAGCATCATCGGCGGCTCCCAGATCTTCGTCGAAATCAACATCATGACCCCCACCGGCGGCCCTGAGTTCCAGTCCGCCTCCATCGTTTGGTACATCTGGCAAAAGGCGTTCGACAACCTCCAGATGGGGTACGCGTCCGCCATGTCCGTGGTCCTGGGGCTGCTGGTCTTCGTCATCACCTTCATCCAGTTCCGGCTCAACCGCCGCAACCAGTTTTCGATCGATTGAGGCAGGCAGCCATGTCCGCACAGAACGTCATCACCACACCCCCGCTGGAGCCCGCCCACGAAATCCCGGGCGGTGCCGGGAGCGGAAAGCCAGCCGGTCCCGGGCGGGCGGGCAGGGGCTCCCGGTCCGCGAAGGAAACACTCCGCCTGGGCAACATCCTCACCACCCTGGTCCTCAGCGTCGGCGCAATCGTGATGATCGCCCCGCTCGCCTGGACCTTCTCCACCTCTCTCAAGACGAAGGACGGCGTCTTCGAACTTCCGCCCCAGTGGATTCCGGACCCCTTCGTGTGGGAGAACTACGCACGCATCTGGACCGCGGGCCCGCTGCTGAGCGGCATCCAGAACAGCCTGATCGTGGCCTGCTCGGTGACCATCGTGGGTTCGCTGACGTCCGCGCTCGCCGCTTTTGCCTTTGCCAAGATGCGGATGCCCTTCAAGAACGTCCTGTTCCTGGGGCTCCTTTCCGGGCTTATGATCCCGTTTCCCACCCTGATGATTCCGCAGTTCACCATCTTCGCGAGCATCGGCTGGGTGGACACGCTGCTGCCGCTGATCGTGCCGGGGCTCTTTGGCAACATCATCATGATCTTCTTCCTGCGCCAGTTCCTGAACAGCATCCCGGACTCCATCGTGGAAGCTGCGCGAATCGACGGCGCCTCCTACCTGCAGATCTTCTGGACGCTCATCCTGCCCGCAATCCGCCCGGCGCTCGCCGCGCAGTTCATCCTCTGGTTCATGGCCATGTGGAACGATTACCTGGCGCCGATCATTTACCTGAACTCCCCGGGCACGCAGACCCTGCAACTGGTCATCGCCAATTTCAATGCGCAGTACGCCATCCAGACGGATTACCCGCTGATCATGGCCGCATCCTTCGTGGCGCTCCTGCCGGTGCTTATTGTCTTCGTGGTGTTCCAGCGCCAGATCATCGAATCCATCGCGCTTTCCGGATCCAAGGGCTGAACCGTGGCAGTGGACACCAACACCGATACCGCGGCGGAGCTGCTTCCGCTCCCCGCGGGCGCCGGCCAGGAGCCGTCTTCCTGGGGCGCGCGGCATGCGCATGACCCCACCGTTGTCCGGGACGACGACGGCACCTACTACATGTTTTCCACCGACGCCGTGGCCAACACAAAAGATATTCCCTCCGGGGTACATGTCCGTACGTCCGCCGACCTAGTGCGGTGGACGTACCTCGGAACCGCACTGGGCGGAGTGCCGGAGGCGGCAGCGGCCTGGTCCGGCGCCCAGGGGTTGTGGGCGCCGGAGGTGGTCCGCTGGCCCACCGGGGAATGGCATATGTATTACTCGGCGTCGACCTTCGGCTCCAATACCTCTGCCATCGGCCTTGCCGTCGCTGCATCACCCAAGGGCCCGTGGGAGGACCGCGGCCTGGTGGTGGCAACACGGGAGGGTGAACATTCCCAAAACGCCATAGATGCTGCAGTTGCCTTCGACGCCGGCGGCAGCCCCTGGCTGACCTACGGATCCTTCTTCTCGGGCATCTACATCCTGCCCCTGGACCCCAGCTCCGGACTGCCCAGGGTGGACGGCGACCTGGGCTCCGTCATTGCGCGGCGCCCACGGTCTGTGGAAGGGGCAGTGGAAGGCGCCTTCATCCTCCCCAGCCCGCACGATGGCCGTTACATCCTGTTCACCTCCTATGATTCGCTGTTCAGCACCTACAACGTGAGGGTGGCCGTCGCGGACCACATCACCGGGCCCTACCGAGATTTCCGGGGGCTGGAGATGACCGACCTGGACGCATCGCCAGCTGCAGTAGGCACCAAGGTGCTGGGCAGCTACCAGTTCGACGGCGGCACGGCCTGGCTGGCGCCCGGCCACAACTCAGTCCTGACGCAGAAGGGGCCGGACGGAGCAGCCGAGCACTTTATGGTCCACCATGTGCGGTTTGGAGCGGATTCCAGTCAGCATGTGGTCCAGCTGCGCCGGCTCTTCTTCACTGCCGGCGGCTGGCCCGCCATCTCACCCCAGCCGTTCGCAGGGCTCCGGAGCGAGGCTGTTCCCGTTCCTTCCGAAGTGGCCGGAACGTGGCAGGTCCTGCGCTTCGACCCCGAATCCACGGACGTTGTGCCGGCCGCCCGGATGGACGTGGAGTGCGTTGACCTCCGTCCCGCGCACTTCCTGGGGCATCCACTGGCTGTCCGCCTGCGTCCCACGGGGCCCGGCGGCGAACCGGGCACGGAGATAGACGCCGTGGTCTTCAGCTCGTGGGACTGGTCCCGCAGCAGCCCGGCCCTTTCCTTCAGCGGCATCGACCAGCGCGGGGTGGCCTGGTCCGGAACCCGGGAGGGGCTGCTGTGACTGATGCTCCCCTGGGGTGGGCCGGTCGGCTGATGGACTGGCTCCGCTTTTCCACCCGGCTGGTCCTGGTCAACGTGCTCTTCGTGGCCGGAGCCGTGGCCGGGCTGGTGGTCCTGGGCGTCTTTCCTGCCGCGGTGGCTACCACCACAGTCCTGGGCAGGCTGCGGAACCGTTCGGCCGGGGACAGCCTGGTGCGGGACTTCATCACTGCCTACCGCTTCCAGTTCCGGCACGCCAACCGGGTGGGAAGCGCCTTCTGGATTGCCGGCGTCGTCCTTGTCCTGGACTTCGCATCACTGCTGGGTCCTGCCGGGACAGCCATGCCGGCGCCCGTACACGCCGTCCTCCTGGCGCTGTCCACAGCTGCCGCGGGAGTCACGGTGGCTGCCGCCGCCACCGCTGTGGGCCTGTGCAGCCGCTACCGGGGTTCCGTGGCCAGGACGTGGCGGACTGCCTTGATGCTCCCGCTTGTATCACCCGCCATGAGCCTCTCCCTGCTGGCCACCCTGGCGGCGGCCGCCGTCGTCTTCTCCGGAATGACGGCGCTGGTGCCCCTCATCGGCGCCTCGGTCCCGCTGCTCATCTCCGGATGGCTGGTGGGCCACAGGCTCGCCGGGCTGGAAGCCGCAGGTCCTGCCCACGCCTAGATCCACCCCTCAAAACTCCCCACCAGACCCACCATCTTTTTTACAACGTTGAATAGAACAGGAATACACACCGTGACCATCACTTCCGCCGCCACTGAACAGGCCGACCTGGCTGTCGTGGCACCCACCGTCATCACCGTGGACCGCTCCGCCGTCGTGGCGCCCGTCAACCGCCGCATCTTCGGCTCCTTCGTGGAGCACCTGGGCCGCTGCGTCTATGACGGCATCTACGAACCCGGCCATCCCACCGCCAACGAGGACGGCTTCCGCCTGGACGTCATCGAACTGGTCAAGGAGCTCGGCTCCAGCACCATCCGCTACCCCGGCGGCAACTTCGTCTCCGGCTACCGCTGGGAGGACGGCGTCGGACCCCGGGACCAGCGTCCCGTACGCCGGGACCTCGCGTGGCACTCGCTTGAATCCAACCAGGTTGGCCTGGACGAGTTCGCCCGCTGGTGCGAGCTCACCGGCTCCGAACTGATGATGGCCGTGAATCTGGGCACCCGGGGCATCGAGGCGGCCCTTGACCTGCTGGAGTACACCAACCACCCCTCCGGCACCTCGCTCAGCGAGCAGCGCATCGCCAACGGCGCCAAGGATCCCTACAACATCCGCATGTGGTGCCTGGGCAACGAGATGGACGGTCCCTGGCAGATCGGCCACATGTCCGCCGAGGACTACGGAAAGCTCGCTGCCCGCACCGCCTCCGCCATGAAGACGGCGGACAAGGACCTGGAGCTGGTGGTCTGCGGCTCATCCGGATCCGCCATGCCCACCTTCGGCGAGTGGGAGCGCGTGGTGCTGGAACACAGCTATAACTACGTGGACTACATCTCCTGCCATGCCTACTACCAGGAGCGCAACGGCGACCTCGGCTCCTACCTGGCGTCCTCGCTGGACATGCAGTACTTCATTGAAACCGTGGTGGCCACCGCTGACCACGTCAAGCACAAGCTCAAGAGCAAAAAGACCATCCAGCTCTCCTTTGACGAATGGAACATCTGGTACCTGGACGAGCACCAGGCCTCCGACGAGGTCAACGAGGAATGGACCCACGCGCCGCGCCAGCTGGAGGACACCTACTCCGTGGCCGACGCCGTGGTGTTCGGCAACCTGCTCATGACGCTCCTGAAAAACCACGACCGTGTTGCCGCCGCTTCCCTCGCCCAGCTGGTGAACGTGATCGCGCCCATCATGACCGAACCGGGGGGCGACACCTGGCGCCAGACCACGTTCTTCCCTTTCTCCGTCACTTCACGGCTCGCCAAGGGGGAGGTGCTCCGCCCCCGCATCGACGCAGGAACCTACACGACGGCGGTTTACGGCGAGGCGCCGCTGGTGGACGCGGTGGCAACCGCCGACGCCGCCACCGGAGAGTCTGCCCTCTTCCTGGTGAACCGCAGCCAGACCGAGGCGATTGACGTGACCATCAACGTCTCCGACCTCAACGCGACGGTGATCACCGAGGCCGTCACCCTCCACGACGAGGACGTCTACGCCAAGAACACCCTCCAGGACCAGGACCGGGTGGGACTCAAGCAGCTCGACGGCGCCGTCCTGGACGAGGGCACGCTCACCGTGACGCTGCCGCCCGTGTCCTGGTCCTCCGTCGCGCTTGGCTGACGTGCCTGCCCAGGCGCAAGGCGACGCTGCAGGCCGCACTGCTGTTCGATTAACGGCAGTGCGGCCGGCAGCGGTGCTGGCCGCCGTCGTCGTGCTGGTCCTGGCCGGTTGCGCAGCCCCGGCAGCGGGTCCGGCGCCGAAGGCAAGCGCCGCCGAACTAACCGGCGACTTCTTCACCCATGACCCCGCGCTCGTGAAAGGGGAGGCCGGTGAACCCTGGTTCATCTACTCCACCGGCAACGGCCAGGTGGCGGACGGCAACATCCAGGTGCGCCGCTCCGACGACGGCGTGGATTGGGAATACGCCGGCGAGGTCTGGCAGGAGAAGCCGGCGTGGCTCAGCACAGCGGTGCCGGGCGTGGACAACCTCTGGGCGCCCGAGCTGTACGAGCATGACGGCACCTGGTACCTGTACTACTCTGCGTCCACGTTCGGGAAGAACCTCTCGGTGATCGCACTGGCAACAAACACCACGCTGGATCCAGCCGACCCGGAGTACGAGTGGGTGGACCGGGGGCAGGTCATCTCCTCCAAAGGGGAACGGTTCAACGCCATCGATCCCGGCATCGCGGAGGACGAACACGGCACGCCGTGGATGTCCTTCGGATCGTTCTGGACAGGGCTGCAGCTCGTGGAACTCGAATGGCCCACCGGCCTGCGCGCGGACGCCGCTGAACCGCTGGCCATCGCGGACCGGAAGGCGCCGCCCAACGCCATCGAAGCCCCCTACATCCTGCCGCACGGCGGGAAGTACTACCTGTTTTTCTCCCGCGACTTCTGCTGCCAGGGGCTGGACAGCACCTACAACATTGCCGTGGGGCGCGCGGACAGCATCACCGGGCCGTACGTTGACGCCGAGGGCAGGGAACTGCTCGACGGCGGCGGCACGCCGCTGCTGGCATCAGACGGCGGGCGCGTGGGGCCAGGCGGGCAGTCCGTTTCAGGGAGCACCCTCGCCTTCCACTACTACGCGGAAGACCTCGACGGCGCCTTCCGGCTGGGCCTCGCCGAGCTGGAGTGGACGGACGGCTGGCCTGCCGCGCGCTGGGGCTGACCCGCGAGTTTTTGTCCAGATATGCGGACTTCCTTGGCCTTTATCCCGGCGCATCTGGACAAAAACTCGCGAGGTTCGTCGGTTAGGGGAAGGTGGGCACGTAGCTGGGCACCCCGACGGCGTCCGTTGACACGGGTGCGCCGGTGTCATTGATGACGTGGTCCAGCGTGCCGGCGCCCAGGTTGACCGTCAGCAGGCTGTGCAGCTTCACGCCCGGTGTCACCGGCACCTCAAAGCCACGGGTGGCATGGATGGTGGGGTCCACGTTGTTGTAGACGTAGCTGCCTCCGCCCCAGAGTTCGTGGGTTGTGACGGAGTCTGCGATCTTGTAGCCGGCCCAGCCCAGGACCCCGTCGTGCTGCCAGGCGGCCTGGTTGGGCGCGTCGTAGGGCAGTTCATTCTGGAAGAAGACGGTCCGGCCGTTTTCGCCGTTCCAGATGACGTTGTACTCCTGGTAGTGCTCCACGAACAGGCCGGTGGCAGTGACATTGTCTCCGTTGATGATCACGCCGTTCCTGCCGGTGTTGGTGGTCCAGCCCACGCCGTTGCCGTGGTCGGCGCGCCAGGCCCAGATGTGGTCCAGGAGGACGTTGTCGCTGTTGACCTCCAGGCTGACAGAGGCTTTGCCCACATGCGGCCCGCCGATGCGGAAAAACACGTCGTGGAGCGTGGTGGGATTGGCAGGATCAGTGTGGACAGCCGAGTTCGCAGACCCACTGCCCCCGCCCTGCCGCGCCTTTCCGATCCGCATCAAAGCCGGTGAATTCACTTCACCGGCGTCGATCGTGACGGCGGCAATGTCCACGCCGGGCACGTCCGCGACCGTCAGCGGGACGGCGCCGTCGACGGCGGTGAGGGTGGCAATGCCCAGTCCCAGGACCACGGTGTTGGCCCTTTTGACCTCGATGCTCTCATCGATGCCGTAGACCCCCGGGGTGAGCAGCAGGTTCTTCCCGCGTGCCAGCTGGGAGTTGATGGTCTTGACGGAGTCGGAGGGGCGGGCCACATAGAAATCGGACAGCGGGATGCTGCGCCCCGCCGTCGGGCCGTTCTCCCAGGTGGTCCCGGAGGAGTCCATGCGGACGGCGGGAACGAACACGCTGTACTCACCCGCGGAATCCAGGGTGAGGTAGGGCTTCTCGCGGCTGATCGGTGTGCCCGCGAGGGTGGTGTACGGCGGGTTCGGGAATGACTGCGCCGGCGCCCCGTCCACTCCGGAGAAGACCTGGTTCCAGACCCCGTTGGACCAGTTGCCAATGCTGCTGTCACGCACGAAGTACTGCTGTTGCGAGCCGTTGATGACATCGCCCGTCTTCGAATCGGAGATGAAGCCGCCGCTGGCGTACTGCGGTCCGGCGGTGCAGTAGTCCATGAGGGAGAGGTTGCCGCCGGTGATGTTGATCCGCCGCATGGGCGACGCCTGCGACGCCGCCCAGAAATTCGCGGAGCCGCGGCAGCCCTCAAGGCCGGTGACGTTGATGGTGAGATTGGACAGGGAGCGCCAGAAGTTGTTCAGGGCAATGCAGTTATCCGCGGTGAGGCACCGGTTGTAGACGTCCACGTGCCCGTTGATGGTGACATCCGTGGGGGAAGCGCCCAGCCCTGCCACCTCGGTGGAGTAGCCCACCTGGACAATGAGCGGCTCCTCGGCGCTGCCGTAGGTTCCCGGCTTGAACAGCAGGGAGTAGCGTTTGGACCCCATCTCATCGTCCACCTGTTCAGCGGCGATGGAATCAACCGTGGCCTGGATATCGGCCACCGGCATGCTGGGGTCGAAGATCCGGACATTGGGGCCAAAATCCGGATCTGCGGCCTGGGGGAGGGCAGGGGGAGCGGCCGGTGCGGGAGCCTGTTGCACCGATGCCTGCGAGGCGGCGGGAGCGGCCGGCGCAGCGGCGGCCATACTTCCTCCGCTGGCGACCAGGCCGGCCAGGAGTGCGACGCTGCCGGCGACGTGCCGGCGCCGGCCCGGGGTGAGCCGCAGGTGCGGTTTATGGGGCCCGTCTGGACGCGGAGGATGGGGGACGTGGGCTAGCGGCATTGCTGGTCCTGTTCGTTGGTGGGATTCGTCGAGCGTGGGCGGCAGGGTGAAGCTGCGGCGGTGGGAGCGCTCTCGTCGGGGAAGCGTAACACTGCCAAGTGGCGTGGGCAAGGGTGGGGTGGAAGCGCTCCTACGACTTCTTGACAAGAACCTGTGAGGTGGGACACCATGTGGTGAGAGCGCTCCCACCGCAGGTCACCACCCGGGTCCGCCGCTCGCCACTTCTCCGCCTTCAGCCGTCCACGCAGATCGGCAAGGCATTTTTCTGACGAAGGAGTCTTCCCCGTGAAAAACCCAACCAAGTTCACCGTGCTGTCCGCAGCGGCCGCCTGCCTGGCGTTGTCGCTGACGGCCTGCGGATCAGCAGCGTCCGAGAAGGGCGGCGTCAACGATGCCACCGGTTCCGATCCCGTCACGCTCACGGTGGGCACCTTCAATGAGTTCGGCTACGAGGAGCTTTTCGAAGAGTACGAAACGCTGAACCCAAACGTGACCATTGAGCACAAGAAGGCGGCAACCACCAACGAAGCACGGGACAACCTGACCACGCGCCTGGCCGCCGGCTCCGGTTTGTCCGATATTGAGGCCGTTGAGGTGGACTGGCTTCCGGAGCTCCTGCAGTACCCCGACCGCTTTGCCGACCTGGCCGATCCCGCCGTGGAAGGACGCTGGCTGGACTGGAAGGCCGAGGCCGCCACCACCGCCGACGGCAAGCTGCTTGGCTACGGGACGGACTCCGGCCCGGAGGCCGTCTGCTACAACGCCGAGCTGCTCAAGAAGGCCGGCATGCCCAGCGAACGCGGGGAGGTTGCCGAAATGCTGGGGACCAGCTGGGACAGCTACTTCGAAGCCGGCAAGGCTTACAAGGCCGCAAACCCTGATTCCGCCTGGTTCGACTCGGCAGGGGCAATCTACCAGGGCATGAGCAACCAGCTTGAGAAGGTCTACGAGGAGGAGGACGGCACCGTCATCGCCACGGAGAACCAGAAGGTCAAGGACACCTACAACCAGGTCCTGAAGGCCTCCACCGAGGACGGGCTGTCCGCCCACCTCAGCCAGTGGAGCGATGACTGGGCCTCCGGCTTCCAAACAGGCGCCTTCGCAACAACCCTCTGCCCGGGCTGGATGCTGGGGGTTATCGAGGGTAACGCGGCCGGGGTCACCGGCTGGGATGTGGCGAACGTCTTCCCCGGCGGCGGCGGAAACTGGGGCGGGTCCTACCTGACGGTCCCCACCCAGGGTGAACACCAGGCCGAGGCCAAGAAGCTGGCAGGCTGGCTGACCGCCCCTGAGCAGCAGATCAAGGCCTTCACCGCCAAGGGCACCTTCCCCAGCCAGAAAGAGGCACTCGAAAGCAGCGAATTGCTGGGCCAGACGAATGAATTCTTCAACGGCGCGCCCACCGGCCAGATCTTTGCCGAACGCGCCAAGGCCGTTGACGTCACGCCCTTCAAGGGCACCAAGTACTTCGCCATCAATGACGCCATGCAGCAGGCCCTCACCCGCGTGGACGTTGACAAGTCGGACGACGCCGCCTCCTCCTGGGAGAAGTTCGTCACCGCAGTGAAGTCCCTTTAGGCATGGCTGTCACCGACCGGGTACGGCCACGGAGTGCTGCGGGGCAGGTCCCGCCTGAGGACACGAAGGGTGTCCGGCGCCTGGCCTTCTCCCAGCAGGTCTCCAAATGGGACGTCAAGCTGTCCCCCTACCTCTACATCTCGCCGTTCTTTCTCCTGTTTGCCGTCACCGGGCTCTTTCCGCTGGTGTACACGGCATGGGTTTCCCTGCACAACTGGAACCTCATCGGCGGGCAGGGAAAGTTCACGGGCCTGGAAAACTATGCCTTCGTCGTAGCGCAGCCCTACTTCTGGAACGCGGTGGGCAACACCTTCAGCATCTTCATCCTGTCCTCCGTCCCCCAGGTTGTTATCGCCCTGGTGATAGCGGCGGTGCTGGACGCGAACCTGAGGGCCAGGACGTTCTGGCGGATGGGGGTCCTGGTGCCGTTCGTGGTGGCGCCAGTGGCGGTAGGCCTGATCTTCAACAACCTTTTCGCGGACCAGTTCGGGCTGATCAACGAGATGCTGAAGGCGGCAGGGCTGGACCCGGTCCGGTGGCATTCCGACTCCGTTGCGAGCCACCTGGCCATCGCCACCATGGTGAACTTCCGCTGGACCGGCTACAACGCGCTGATCTTCCTCGCGGCCATGCAGGCCATCCCGCGCGACGTGTTCGAGGCAGCAACGATCGACGGCGCCGGCCGGCTGCGGCAGTTCTTCTCCGTGACTGTCCCCATGCTGCGGCCAGCGGTGATCTTCGTGGTGATCACCTCCACTATCGGCGGCCTGCAGATCTTCGACGAGCCGCGGGTCTTTGACCAGTCCGGCCTGGGCGGAGCGGACCGGCAGTGGCAGACGCTGACCATGTACATCTGGGAACTCGGCTGGGGCCAGCGCAACTTCGGCAGGGCCTCGGCCGTGGCCTGGCTGCTCTTCCTGATCATTGTGCTGATCGCCCTGCTCAACTTCCTCATCACCAAGCGCATCGCAAGCCAGGGAGGCCGCAAGTGAGCTCCATCCCCATGATCGAACAGACCGCCGGGAAAGGGGCAGCCAAGGCAGCAGCGCGGCGCGGGCCAGGTGCCCGGAAACCAAGGTCCGGCCACGGAAGTGACCGCCGGCCCGGCTTCCTCACCTACGGCTTCCTGGGTGCAGTCCTGCTGGCGTCCCTCTTTCCGCTCTACTGGTCCTTCCTGGTGGGCAGCCACGACAACACGGTCCTGAGCCGCGGCATCCCGCTGCTGCCCGGGGGGAACTTCCTGGCCAACGCGGCGAAAGTCTTTGACAGCATCCCGTTCTGGAAGGCAATGGGCAACAGCCTCATCGTCTCGTGCGTGACCGCGGCGTCCGTCGTCGTGTTCTCCACCCTTGCCGGATTCGCCTTTGCCAAGCTCCGCTTCCGCGGCAGCAAGGGGCTGCTGGTGTTCGTCATCGCAACCATGGCCGTTCCCACCCAGCTCGGCGTCGTCCCGCTGTTCATCGTGATGTCCAAGCTGGGGTGGACCGGCTCGCTGTGGGCCGTCATCATCCCCGGCGTCGTTACCGCCTTCGGCGTCTTTTGGATGACCCAATACCTCCGAGACGCCCTCCCCGATGAGCTCATCGAGGCCGTGCGGATGGACGGGGCCTCCATGATCCAGGCCTTCTGGTACATCGGGTTCCCTGCCGCCCGCCCGGCGGCCGCCATGCTCGCCCTGTTCACCTTCGTGGCCACCTGGACCAACTTCTTCTGGCCGTTCATTGTCCTTGACCCGTCCAACCCCACCCTCCCGGTGGCCCTGCAGCTGCTGCAGGCCGCCCACTTCGTGGACTACTCCGTGGTCCTGGCAGGAGCCGTCCTGGCCACCGTCCCGCTCCTGCTCCTGTTTATCGCGGCAGGCCGTCAACTCGTATCTGGAATTATGCAAGGAGCAGTCAAAGGATGAGTCCCACCCAACTTCCGTTTCCGGAGGGCTTTCTCTGGGGCGCAGCAACAGCTGCCTACCAGATTGAAGGCGCAGCACACACCGGCGGCCGGCAGGACTCCATCTGGGATGTGTTCGCCCGGCTGCCCGGTGCCGTGGCAGACGGCCACAACGGTGACGTGGCGTGCGACCACTACCGGCGCTACAAGCAGGACGTGGCGCTCATGGGCCAGCTGCACATGAAGGCCTACCGGTTCTCCACGTCCTGGGCACGCTGCATGCCCGACGGCGTGACGCCCAATCCGGAAGGGCTCGCCTTCTACTCCCGCCTGGTGGATGAACTGCTGGCTGCCGGAATCACGCCGTGGCTGACCCTCTACCACTGGGACCTGCCCCAGGCGCTTGAGGACAAGGGCGGCTGGGCCAACCGGGACACCGCCTACCGTTTCGCAGAGTACGCGGCACTCCTGCACGGCGTCCTGGGCGACCGGGTCCGGATCTGGACCACCCTCAACGAACCGTGGTGCTCGGCGTTCCTGGGCTATGCGGCGGGTGTCCATGCGCCGGGACGGCAGGACCCGCGGGCAGGACTGGCTGCCGCCCACCACCTGCTGCTCGGCCACGGCCTGGCAGCCCGCGTGCTGCGCCGCGAGGATCCGGACGCCTCTGTGGGCATCACCCTGAACCTGACGGTCCCGGATCCGCGGGATCCCGGCAGCGAGGGCGACCGGGACGCGGCCAGGCGGATCGACGGCCAGTTCAACAGGATCTTCCTGGATCCGCTGTTCAGGGGCGAATACCCGGCCGACCTTCTGGCAGACGTGGCGCACCTTGGACTGGCCGACCTGGTGCAGGAGGGGGACCTGGAGGCCATTTCCACGCCGCTGGACCTGCTGGGCGTCAACTACTACCACGGGGAGTCCCTCACGAAGGACCTGGCGGACCCCGGGGAGCAGGCTGGGCAGGAGACGACGTCGGCGCCGGCGCAGCCCGCCCGCCCGGTGTCCTCGCCGTTCGTGGCAGCAGACGGCGCCCGCTCGGTACCCCGTGGCCTGCCGGTGACGGGAATGGGCTGGGAGGTCCAGCCGGAGGGGCTGCGGCGCCTGCTCAACAGGCTGCAGGGGGAGTACACGGGTCCGGCCGGGATCCCCATCTACATCACCGAAAACGGTGCAGCGTACGATGACGTCCCCGACGAGGCGGGCTTCGTGGACGACCAGGACCGGCTGGGGTTCTTCGAGGCCCACCTCCAGGCAGTGCATGGCGCCATCGCGGACGGCGTGGACGTCCGGGGGTACCTGGCCTGGTCCCTGCTGGACAATTTCGAGTGGTCCTTCGGCTACCACCAGCGCTTTGGCCTGGTCCGGGTGGACTATGCAACCCAGGAACGCATCCCGAAAGCCAGCGCCTTGTGGTATTCGGCAGTCGCTGATTCCAACGCCGTTCCGGCCGGCGCTAATCCCGTGCTGCCTTCGGAGCCGGGTGTCGTATTGTCTGTGTAATGAACCAAAAGTCCCACCGGCGCGGTCTCCTGCAAGCAGGGCGGCCCAGCCCGACGCTCGAGGACCTCGCCACGGCCGCCGGAGTGTCCCGCTCCACCGCGTCCAGGGCGATCAACGGCGGGCTGAAGGTGAGTCCGGAGGCGCAGGCCGCCGTCGACGCCGCAATCGTGGCCCTCGGGTACACGCCGAACCGTGCGGCCCGGAGCCTGGTGACCAGGCGCACCGGATCCGTTGCGCTGGTCATTCCGGAGCCGGACGCACGGGTGATGATGGATCCGTTCTTCGCCGCCGTCATCACCGGCGTCAATGAGGCACTCCGGGGCACCGACATGCAGCTGGTGCTGCTGATGTCCCGGGCGGGGGATGACTCCGCCCGGACCATGCGGTACCTGCGGGGCGGGCACGTCGACGGCGCGATCGTGGTTTCGTTCCACGAGGCGGACGACTGGGCGGAGACCCTTGGCACAACAGGCCTGCCCACCGTTTTCATCGGCAGGCCTTGGGCGATGGGGTTCGGGGTCCCCTATGTGGACCTGGACAACTTCGAGGGCGGCCGGCTTGCCGCCCGCCACCTGGCCGCCACGGGGCGTACCCGGCTGGGAACGGTGGCAGGGCCCGCCGACATGACGGCGGCCGTTGACCGCCTGGAAGGATGGATGCAGGGTGTCCGGGAGGCCGGGCTGCAGCCCGGTCCCGTCATCCACGGTGACTTTACGACGGCGGGTGGCGCCGAAGCGGCACGGGACCTGTTCTCCGGGTCGCCGGAGCTGGACGGGGTTTTCGCTGCCTCTGACCTGATGGCGCTGGGAGTTATTGACACAGTGCGCGGCAGGGGCCACAAGGTTCCGGAGGATGTTGCCGTTGTGGGGTTCGACAACCATTCCCTCCTGGCCGCCAACGGCCTGGGCCTCACCACGGTGACCCAGCCCATGGTGGACATGGCCGTGACAGCCGGGCAGCTCCTGATCCGCGCGATCGAAAACCCGGAAGAGCAGCTGGAACCGGTCATCTACCCGGCCGAGCTGGTTGTCCGCGGCAGCACCACGGGACACGGCGGGTAGATCCAGTCCCGCAGAGCGGCGTGGTCAGCCTGGACCGTCAGGTGGGCCGTGCACCGCCCCGGCCGGCGCCCACGGTGGATTCCCGCGGCACCACCCGGAACGCCGTCTCCACTTCCCGGGGCGGCAGTCCATCCGGGTCCTTGATCCGTTCCATCAGCATCCGGATGGCGGTCTCGGCGATCTCGGTCCGGCCGGGATCCACCGTGCTGAGGGTAGGGAGCGTGTACCGGGTTTCATCCAGGTCGTCGAAGCCGATCACGGCGACATCGTCCGGGACCCGGTAGCCGGCTTCCTGCAGGACGCGCACGGCGCCCTGGGCAAGGGTGTCGTTCAGCCCAAAGACGGCGTCGAAGGAGGCACCGCGGTCCAGCAGGTCGTGCATGGCCGCCGCACCGTTGGACCGGTGCCAGTCCACCACGCAGGCGACGATCCCGTCGTCGTACGGAATGCCGCGCCCTTCCAGCGCCTCCCTGTACCCGCGCAGGCGCAGGCCGGCGGAGCCGATGACCTCGCCCTCGTGGGCGCCGACAACGGCGATGCGTTTCTTCCCGAGGTCCAGCAGGTGTTCGGTGGCGGCCCGGGCGGCCGTCACGTTCTGCATGGTGACGTGGTCCGAGGAACTGCCGAAGATGCGCTCGCCGAGCAGGACGATCGGGACATCGGCCTTGATCAGGTCTGCATCCTCCTGGCCGAGCGCCAGCGGGCTGAAGACCAGGCCGTCGGACATCTTGAGGCGCGGGCTGGCCATCACCTCAAGCTCGCGCTTCCGGTCCGCGCCGGTCTGTTCGATCAGCACCACCAGCCCGTGCTTGGCGGCAGCCTCGATGACCGCGTCCGCGAGTTCGGCGAAGTACGGCAGGCTCAGTTGCGGCAGGGCCAGGGTAATGGCGCCGGTGTGCCCGGAGCGGAGGCTGCGGGCGGTCAGGTTGGGGCGGTAGCCCAGCTCGGCAATGGCCTTTTCCACCTTGGCGCGGGTGGTGTCCCGGACGTGCGGGTGGTTGTTGATCACGTTGGAGACGGTCTTGAAGGACACGCCCGCCACACGCGCCACATCGTGAAGAGTTGCCGCCATCCCAGTCCCTTAGGTTCAACCGCGGCCCGCAGGCCAGTACCGCCTACTTTACAACGTTGAATCGACTCAACCGGTTGCAGGGGACGCGGTGCCCCGCCGCTGCAGGGCACCGCCGCGGTTCAGCGCCGCTTGCGCCCCGGCCGGTCCTGCCGTCCACGCTGTTCAGAGAGGTCGCGTTCGGCGGAACGCTGGGACTTACCTGCCATCACCACTTTCTGGTGCCATTCCCGCTGGTAGGCACGCTGCGCTGCGGCGTCGCTCCGGCGGGCCAGGGCGGCAAGCTCCCGCTGCAGTTTCAGGTAGTTGTGCCAGCGGCGTTCCTCCAGCACACCGCCGGCGATGGCCTCCTGCACGGCGCAGCCGGGCTCGCCCTGGTGTGCGCAGTCCGTGAACCTGCACTGGCCGGCCAGCGCTTCAATGTCACCGAACATCCCGCCGATGCCGTCCTCGGCGTCGAACAATCCGAAGCCCCGCACCCCGGGTGTGTCCATGAGGACCGTCCCGTTGGGAAGGGGCACGAGTTCCCGGGATGTGGTGGTGTGTTTACCCCGGAAGTCGCCGGACCGCACCTCCCCCGTGTGCTGGACATCGTGGCCCACCAGGGCGTTGATGAGCGTGGACTTCCCGGCGCCGGACGGCCCCAGGAGGACGATGGTGCCGTCCGCCGGGATGTGCGCCAGCAGCTCGGGGATGCCGTCACCGGTTTCGGCTGAGGTGGTCACCACCTCAACGCCCGCCGCCTGCAGGATGACTTTCCCGACGACGTCGTCCGCCACCCCGGCGAGGTCCGCCTTGGTGACGATCACCAGGGGAGTGGCGCCGGAGTCCCAGGCTGCCACGAGGGTGCGCTCCAGCCGGTTGTGCGTCAGCGGCCGGTCCACGGGTACCACCACGCCCACCATGTCCATGTTGGCGGCAAGGACCTGCGCCTCGGAGGAGTCCTCGAAGGCGCGCTTCCGGCTGAGCTCCGAAAGCCGTGGAAGGACGCCGAGGACCTGGCGTTCGCCGGCCCTGTTGGGTCCCATCCACACCCAGTCACCGGTAACTGCCGCCTCACCGGTCAGCGGGTACGGAAGGTGGAGCAGGTCAGATCCCGCCGCCACCAGGATCAGGGAACGGTCCACGCGGACCACGCGGCCGCGCTCCGTTGCCCCTGGCAGGGGGTGGTTGTCGAAGTGCCGGGCGACCGCCGGGGTGTAGCCGTAGGCACGCGGGCCGATACTGCTTGGAGAGGCGTTATGTGGGGTGCTGCTTGTGGTGGTGATGCTGTCCAGGGCACGGCCTGATGATGTGTTCACTGTGATACCTCAGGGGAAGCCCCTGCGCACCGGCCGCAGTGGGCCCGGGTGTTGTGGCGCTCCGCTGAGAGGTCAGGCGGGGCCGGTGCAGTACAGGGAAGGAGTCTGGATGAGGGGTGCGGAGCGCTCAGTGCGCGGGGCTGCCACAGTCATCAAAACCACCTCCCGCTCCTGCCGTGGGTGACCGGTATCAGGTCCCCTGGTTCCGCCGGCGTCATCCGGCGGATCCCACTTTAGCCCCGGCTGGCGGAATCCACCAGAGCCCGGGAACGGACATCGATTCCCCTAAAGTGCCCCGGACCGGCCCGTAGTTCTTTGATGGGGCACCGGTTCGGGCATAGGTTGGCTGCAGTTGTGTTTTCCACGCTGCAGGACAATCGAGGAGGAACCATGGGCGATGACGCCATGGACAAGGCCGCTGCACGGAACGACGCGGTAGTGAACGCGGGTAAGGAGAGCCAGCCCGGCGTCAGCCATGCGGACAGGATTGATGACGACGGCGGCCGTCCGGCGAAATGGCGCATCGTCGGTCCCGGCCTGGTGGTGGCGGCCACGGGTGTGGGTGCCGCTGACATGGTGGCCACCCTGGTGGCGGGCTCCCGCTACGGCTACGGCCTGTTCTGGGCAGTCATTGTGGGTGTGGTCCTGAAGATCATCCTCGTCGAGGGGGCCGGCAGGTACACGCTGGCAACCGGAAAAACGATCTTTGAGGGCTGGCGGTCCCTGGGCAAATGGACCACCTGGTACTTCGGCCCGTACATCATGATCTGGGGATTCGTGTACGGGGCCACGGCCATGTCCTCCGCGGCCCTGCCGCTGGCTGCCGTATTCCCTTTCCTGCCGCTGTGGGCGTGGGCCATCCTGATGGGACTCGCCGGCTTTGCGATGGTGTGGTGGGGCAAATACGCCACCTTCGAGAAGATCACCGCCGTGCTGGTGGGCATGATGTTCGTGACAGTGGTGGGGCTGGCCGTGATTGCCGCCCCGAACATTCCGGAAATGCTCGCCGGGCTCATCCCGATGATCCCCTCGACGGACGGCGGCATCTTCTACACGCTCGCGCTGGCCGGCGGCGTGGGCGGCACCATTACGCTCGCCGCCTACGGCTACTGGCTTCGCGAGAAGGGCTGGTACACGCCCAAGTGGATGAAGGTCATGCGGATCGACAATTCCATGGCCTACGTCATGACCGGCATCTTCGTCATCGCCATGCTCATTGTGGGCGCTGAGGTTGTGCGCTCCGCGGGTGTGTCCCTCTCCGCCAGTGACGAAGGGCTGCTTGACCTCTACGGTGTGCTGAAGGCGGAATACGGAGACGTTGTGGGTACCGGGTTCCTGGTGGGCTTCTGGGCCGCGTCCTTCTCCTCCATCATTGGCGTCTGGAACGGCGTCTCCCTGATGTTCGCCGACTTCTGGGGCAACATGCGGGGCAAGGAATCCGGACACCCGGATACCCGCGTGGGCGGAAAGTACTTCAGGTTCTACATCCTGTGGCTGACGTTCCCGCCCATGGTCCTGTTTGCGCTGGGCCAGCCGATCGGCCTGATCCTGCTGTACGGGGCGCTGGGTTCGCTGTTCATGCCGTTCCTTGCACTGACCCTGCTGGGGCTGCTCAACGGCCGGCGGATTCCCAAGGCGTGGGCCAACAAGCTCCACTCCAACATCGCACTGGGGATCTGTGCCCTGCTGTTCATTGTCCTGGGCCTCCGGCAGTTCTGGACGTCCCTCTCGCCGCTGTTCGGCGGCTAAAGTCCGGCTACGGCCCCTCACGGGGCCTGGCCTACCGCTGCAGTTCCAGCGCCCGCTTCTGCCGCGCCGAGATGCTCGAAACGTACCCGCAGTTGGTGCATGTGATGTTGTATTTCCGCGACGTGGTGAACACCGGGATGAAGAAGAGCGTGAACTTGGTGGCCCGCTCCTCAAGGCTGTGGTGGACGAAGGAGCGGCAGTACTGGCAGGTGGCCGGTTTGCCGGGCAGCGCTTTCAGCACTGTCTTCAAACCAAAGAGAAGGAACATGGGTCTGGCCTTTCGGGGCAGTCCTGCTGGCTGTTCTGACCACCTTAGGCCCTGGGCCGGCCGATAGCGCCATCCTGACAGCCTCCCGGACCGGTGCGATACTGAGGGTCCGCGCACTGTTCGTTATCAGGGGGATTTCGGCAAACATGGTTCTGGATACCGCGACCCTTCGGATTGCGTTCGGCCTGATGGCGCTGGTGCTGGTGTTCCTTTTCTATTTCTCCGCTTACCGGGTGACGCGCTCGCCGTACAGCGGCTGGTGGTGCCTGGCGCTGCTGTTTTTCCTGTCAGGATCGGCGTGCTTCCTGCTGGACGGCACGGCCCACCAGGTCTGGGCCAACCCGCTGGGGAACGTGCTGCTGGTGCACGGCGGGGTGGCCGTGTGGGCGGGTGCCCGGTCGCTGCGGACCGTGTCGCCGCCAAAATGGGCCTTCACCGGCATCCCCCTGGCTACCCTGGTGGCCTCGGTCCTCGATGACCCGGCCACCAACACCTGGTCCGGCGGGCCGGTGTTCCTGGCAGCCATGAGCCTCACCATCGGACTGGCATCCCGCGAACTCTGGCGCCTGGAACCGGGCTACTCCCGGGTCCGGATCCCCATGGCCGTGGCCGCGGGCGGCCTGTCCGTGTTCTACCTTTTGCGCTGGGTTGCCTTCATGCTGGAAGGCCAGCACGGGCCGGTTTTTCAAAGCGTCTTCGGTTCCGCGGTCACCACCCTGGTGACCATGGTCCTGCTGGTGGTGGTCTCGTTCAGCATGGCGGCCCTCAGCAGCGAACAGCAGACCAGGGCCCTGCGGGTGGTGGCGTCCCGCGATGATCTCACGGGGCTGCTGAACCGCAAGGCCTTCCTGGAAATGGCTGCGGAGCAGCTGGCGGACCTGTCCATCACCAGGGGATCCGGTGCCCTTGTCCTGGCAGACCTGGACCACTTCAAGTCCGTCAACGACACCTATGGGCATGCCGCCGGGGACCTCGCCCTGCAGACCTTCGCCGATGCGTGCATTGCCACGGTGCGCCCCACCGACCTGGTGGGCCGCTACGGCGGGGAGGAATTCGTCATCCTCGTCCCCGGCGCCAGCGCCGAACGGGCGGAACTCATCGCCGAGTCGATCAGCAACCGCCTTGCGGCGGCAACCACGGCGGACGGGATGGAGATGCCCACCGCCAGCTACGGGATTTCCACCTACGACGGCGCCTCGACGGACGTGGAGCGCCTGATCGCCTCAGCCGACGCCGCACTCTACATGGCCAAGTCGCTGGGCCGGAACCAGACTGCCCGCAGCGACAGGTTGCGCTAGCAGGGCCCAGCGGACCGAGGCGCGCGCAGGCCGTGCGCCTTGCCCTGTTGCCAAACTGTGGCTTACGGGCGGTCCGTAACCCAAGGGCAGCGGGAAACCCTGCTGATAAAATGGCGTGGTTGCAGGGCGGCCTTATTGCTGGTCCAACCAGCGCCGTAACCAAGTAAGGGACCAGACACTCATGACGGCAGGCGGGTCACACCCCGGGACTTCGGAGACTCAGCCGGGTGCGCCGGCCAAAGCCTCCGGCCCGGCCACGGGCCGCGCCTACCTCGCTACCCTTGAGGGCTTCATTGGAGCCCTCATGATGTTTACCGGCTCCATTGGCACGGGCTGGATCGCCAACGGCTCACCCATGATCCGCCAGCCGGTGGTCATTGCCCTCCGCACGGAAGGCTGGGGAGTGACGGTGTCCACCGTGCTGCTCACCGTGGGCGCCATGGTGCTGATCCGTTCCTGGCTTCGGCTGGGCCAGCGGCTGGCGGACTGGGGGCAGTCCGCGCTGCGGTCCGTGGTGGTGGCCATCTCCGCCTGGTCGCTGCCGCTGCTGTTCTGCGTCCCGGTTTTTTCACGGGACGTGTACGCCTACACCGGCCAGGGCAGGCTGGTGATGGAGGGCCAAAACCCGTACGAGGTGGGCATCTCCAGCCTCAGCAACTGGTTCTCGCTGGGGGCAGACCCTGCGTGGGCTGAAAACCGGACACCCTACGGGCCCTACTTCCTCTGGCTGGCACGCGGGGTGGTGGGGCTGACCGGTGCCCAGCCTGACGTGTCCGTGCTGCTCTTCCGTCTCCTGGCCGGCGTCGGCGTCCTGCTGTGCGTCATCTACGTCCCCAAGCTGGCGGAACTGCACGGCATCAACGGCGCCCGTGCCCTCTGGATCTCGGTGGCCAACCCGCTGTTCCTGATCAGCTTCATTGCCAGCGCCCACAACGACGCCCTCATGGTGGGGCTCGCCGTCGCCGGCGTCTACTTCGCCGCCACACGCCGCTACCTGGTGGGCATCCTCCTGGTCACCGCGTCCATCGGCATCAAACCGATCACCGTGCTCCTGTTGCCGTTCATCGGCGTGATGTGGGCGGGCCCGTCCGCGTCGTGGCCGCGCAAGTTCCTGATCTGGGCTGCGACGGCGGGCATCAGCTTCGGCGTGCTGGTCCTGAGCGGCATCCCCTACAACCTTGGCATCGGCTGGACCTGGGCCATCATGGACCCGACGCCGGGGTACACGGGCTACTCGCCGTCCGGCTTTTTGGGCCAGCAGGTGGAGTTCCTCGCCAACGTCCTGGGGCTCCCCGGCGGGACCTTCGCCACCCTGCTGCGGACGGGCATGAAATGGGCCGCGATCGGGCTGGTCCTGCTGCTGATGTTCCGGGGTGACTATTCGCTGGCGGTGCGCCGGATGGCGCTGGCGTTCACCGCCGTCGTGATGCTGTCCCCCATCATCCAGCCGTGGTACATCCTCTGGTTCCTGCCGTTCCTGGCCGTCACGGGAATCCGTGACGACTGGCAGATCAGGTCGCTGTATGTGGGCGTGACGTTCTTTGTGGTGTTCGGGGCGCAGGACCAGCTCTCCGTCTGGTCTTTCGTGGAGCTCCCTATCGATGCGTCGTCGCTGGCCTTCATTACGGCTCTGGCATTTACGTTCTACCTTCTATTCCTCGATGTGCATACACGGAAGCTGCTGATCGAAGGCAAGCCCCTGGACCTGGCCAGGCGGGGCTGGACGTGGCTAGTGGCGATGCGGGAGGCCAGGCGGGGCCGGGCGGAAGAGCCCGGCCGCGAGAAGCTGGGAAGCCGCTGACGCAGGTGATCAGCCGTGGGCAGTGACGTGCTGGCCTGGCGGGGCTTTTGACCCTGTTCCGCTGTCCGGGGCAGGTGTGTAGTGACAGGTGTGTAGTGAAAAGGGGGCCGGCCTCTCCGGGGACGCAGCAGCACACGACGGATCTCCACACGAGGAGGTGTCCGGATGTATGAGTTCCGGGACCGCGTGGAAGCGGGCCGGAAGCTCGGGCTCGCCCTGGCCGGCCTGCGCGGGAAGGACGTGGTGGTCCTGGGCCTGCCCCGGGGCGGTGTTCCTGTCGCGGCCGAGGTTGCGAAGGCCCTGGATGCCCCCTTGGACGTGATTGTTGTGCGCAAACTGGGGGTGCCGTTCCAGCCGGAGGTGGCCATGGGTGCCATCGCGGAAGGCGGCGCCCGGGTACTGGACCGGCGGGTCGTTTCCGTTGCAAGGGTCACAGAGGATGATCTCCGGACAGTAGAGGCGCGTGAGCGTGCGCTGCTGGAATCCAGGCTGGAACGGTACCGCCAGGGACGGACCCCCAAGGACCTCACGGGACGTACTGCCGTCATTGTGGACGATGGCATCGCTACCGGATCAACGGCCCGGGTGGCATGCAAGGTGGCACGGCAGCTCGGCGCAGTAAAAGTGATCCTGGCAGTCCCGATAGCCCCGGAACGGGCCATGGACTCAGTGCCGGAGGCGGACCAGGTCCTTTCCCTGATCTCCCCCCGCAGTTTCCAGGCCGTTGGCTACTATTACCGCGACTTTTCGCCCACCGCCGACGAGGAAGTGGTCCGTCTTCTCGACGCCGCGGCGCGGCGGGAGCGCCGTGACCGCCCAAGCCGGGCTGTTGGGGTGGACCAGGACGTCCAGATCGCAGCGGACGGCGTGTCAATCAACGGCGACCTGCACCTTCCGGAGCAGTGCCGGGCGGTGGTGGTCTTCGCCCACGGCAGCGGCAGCAGCCGGCACAGTCCGCGCAACCGCTACGTTGCTTCCGTCCTCCAGGGAGCGGGACTGGGCACCCTGCTGGTGGATCTGCTGACTCCCGCAGAGGAAGTCAACCGGGAAAATGTCTTCGACATCCCGCTGCTGGCAGGGCGGCTCAGGGCAGCAACGCACTGGCTGAAGGGCAGGGAGGACACCGCAAGGTGCCGGGTGGGCTACTTCGGGGCCAGCACCGGGGCAGGCGCAGCGCTGTGGGCCGCGGCCGAACCGGGCGCGCCGGTGGACG
>NZ_JBJURL010000047.1:0-36667 GCF_046097905.1 Pseudarthrobacter sp. NKDBFgelt
GGCGCCGTGCAAGGAACGGCCGACGGCGGGACGGACCCCGCGCAGGGCGACCAGCGGCACTGACGCATTGACGTCGTCCCACATGCGCCGCTGCGCCGGCTGAGGACCTCCGGGGCGCGCGGCCCCGTCAGCTGAGGACGGCCGTGGCGATCGCCACGAAATGTGCAGCGAAAGCTACCACGGTTAGGGCATGGAACAGTTCGTGGAACCCGAAGTGGTGGTAGCTGAAATTCGGTTTCTTGAGGGCGTAGAAGACTGCCCCGGTGATGTACAGGATGCCGCCCACGCAGATCAGGGCAGCTGCCAGGACGCTTGCCTGGAAGAACTGCGGCAGATAAAACAGTGCGCCGCAGCCCAGGGCGATGTAGATGGGTACGTAGAGCCAGCGGGGGGCGTCCGTCCACAGCAGCCGGAACAGAACACCGAGGATGGCCCCGGACCAGATGACCCACAGCAGCAGGACTGCCTGAGGCCTTTCCAGGAGGGTCCAGGCAAGCGGGGTGTAGCTGCCGGCGATCACCAGCATGATGTTGGTGTGGTCCAGCCGTTTGAGGACGATCTTGACCCCGGGCGACCAGTTGCCCCGGTGATAGACGGCGCTGACTCCAAAAAGCAGGACACCCGTGGCCGCGTAAATGGCGGACGTGATTTTGCGGTCCGCCGTCGGCGCAAGGGCCACCAGGATGATCCCTGCCGCGAGGGCAAGGGGTGCTGTGACGGTGTGGATCCAGCCGCGCCACTTCGGCTTGATCATCAGCAGTTCGGCCAGCCGGACCGCGGCCTCGTCCATGGCGTTGTTTGCCGCACCGTTTGCTGCGCCGTTTCCCGTGCCGGAACCGGCCTTCGGCTGCGGCGTCCGGGGGGCCTCCGGGGTGTCGCTGTTCATGGTCCCAGAATAACTTACGGATCGGTAAGTTACCGAAGGGTAGGTTTCTGGCGATCGCTGGTCCGGGCAGGAGGAGCGGGCCCTGGGCGCTTCGGACGGTAGCCTAGGATGTGCAAGTACGTACAGCGAGGAAGTCAGGTGAGTGGACGCGTGGAGTTGCCCGGGTTCCTCTATGGCTTCTATGAGCGCAGGCTGCTGAAGGACCTGGCCCGCGACCGCATTCCCCGCCATATCGGCGTGATGGTGGACGGCAACCGCCGCTGGGCCAAGCAGTTCAACGCCCCCACCAGCCAGGGGCACCAGGCCGGCGCCGACAAGATCCACGAGTTCCTTGGCTGGTGCCAGGAGCTGGGGGTCAAAGTGGTCACCCTGTACATGCTCTCCACGGACAACATGAACAGGTCCAGCGAGGAACTGGACCTGCTGATGGGCATCATCGCCAACACCCTGGACCGGCTGGACGAGGACGCCAACATCTCCGTCCACGCGATGGGTGCTCCGGAACTACTTCCGGACTACCTTGCCGAGCGCCTCAACAAGCTGACGGCGCGCACCCCCGTCCTGGAAAAGATCCATGTCAACGTGGCGGTGGGATACGGCGGCCGCCGGGAAATCGTGGACGCGGTGCGCGAGCTCCTCCATGACGCCGTGGCCAAGAACAAGGACATCGGCAAGCTTGCGGACGAGCTCTGCGTGGATGACATCTCCCGCTTCCTCTACACCCGCGGCCAGCCGGACCCGGACCTGGTGATCCGGACATCGGGGGAGCAGCGCCTCTCCGGGTTCCTGATGTGGCAAAGCGCGTACAGCGAGTTCTACTTCTGCGAGGCACTGTGGCCCGCGTTCCGGAAAGTGGACTTCCTGCGGGCCCTCCGCGACTACGCGGGAAGGCAGCGCCGCTTCGGCTCCTGACAACTCCGGTTCATCACAAGTTCACACCACTGCAACACGAATCGCCGCTTAATGGTTGCGGAAACTACCTGGGGTGGATTTACGTTATATCCATCAGCTGGCAAAACCGCCGGCTGATCGGGGAGGCCAGTACATGGAGCGAATCATCGCACCGGTTGTATGGGAGGCCGGACCCGGCCTCCCGGCCGAGCCGCCTCACCAATAACAATTCCGGGCTGGTGCCCGGGGCTGGAGTCGATGTGGCTACTTCTGAACAACTGCCCGAGGTCGTTTTTGACCAGGGAGGGAAAGCTACCTCTCGCGCCACGCGAGCCACCTCACAAACCGGTTCAGCAGCGGATGCTGCGGCCGGTTTTGCTGTCTCCGGAAGGGAAGCCGCCATTAACACCTTCGTCATCGACACCTCCGTCCTGCTGTCAGACCCCCGCGCCCTGCTGCGCTTTGCGGAACACGAGGTCATCGTTCCGATCGTGGTGATCACCGAACTGGAGTCCAAACGGCACGACCCCGAGCTGGGCTATTTCGCCCGGAAAGCGCTGCGGCTCCTCGACGACCTCAGGGTCAAACACGGCGGACTGAACCAGCCCATTCCCATCGGGGACGACGGCGGCTCCCTCATGGTGGAGCTCAACCACATCTCCTCGGAGGTGCTGCCGCTGGGCTTCCGGAGCGGGGACAACGACAGCCGCATCCTCGCCGTCGCCAAGAACCTCGCCAACGAGGGCAGGAACGTCACCGTGGTATCCAAGGACCTGCCCATGCGGGTCAAGGCCTCGGCCATGGGGCTCACCGCAGACGAATACCGCAACGAACTGGTGAAGGACTCCGGCTGGACCGGCGTTGCCGAGGTCGAAGCCAACGAGCAGGAGATCTCAACCCTCTACGGCCACGAGCCGGTGTTTATCCCGGCGGCAGCGGAAATGCCGGTCAACACCGGCCTGGTCCTGCTGTCCAACCGGGGGTCTGCCCTGGGCCGGGTGGGCCCGGACAAGCAGGTCCGCCTGGTCAAAGGCGACCGTGACGTGTTTGGCCTGCACGGGCGCTCTGCCGAGCAGCGGCTGGCCATCGACATGCTGATGGATCCCGCCGTCGGCATCGTGTCCATCGGCGGCCGGGCCGGCACCGGAAAGTCGGCCCTGGCACTGTGCGCCGGCCTCGAAGCCGTCCTGGAACGGCGCGAGCACCGCAAGGTCGTCGTGTTCCGGCCCCTCTACGCCGTGGGCGGTCAGGAACTCGGCTACCTTCCCGGCTCCGAGTCCGAGAAAATGAACCCCTGGGCGCAGGCCGTGTTCGACACGCTCGGTGCCCTGGTCAGCCAGGAGGTGGTGGAGGAGGTCATGGACCGCGGCATGCTCGAGGTCATGCCCCTCACCCACATCCGCGGACGGTCCCTCCACGATGCCTTCGTGATCGTTGACGAGGCCCAGTCGCTCGAGAAGAACGTCCTGCTGACCGTCATGAGCAGGATCGGCCAAAACTCGAAGATCGTCCTCACCCACGACGTCGCCCAGCGCGACAACCTGCGCGTCGGCCGCCACGACGGGATAGCCGCCGTCGTCGAAACCCTGAAAGGACACCCGCTCTTCGGCCACATCACCCTGACCCGCTCCGAACGCTCGCCCATCGCAGCCCTGGTCACGGAACTGCTCGAAGGCTAAGCGGGGGTGCCCGGGTGCCCCTTCCTCTGCGTGCTGGCTCCTCCGTCGCCTTTGACGCACGCTGCCGGAAGGCGCACCCGCGCACCAAGTCCCGGCACTAGCTGATGTTCAGGAAGTTCGCTGCAGCCTCGTGGCCCCCTACCCTGAGGGTCCAGTCAGGGCGCTTGAAGGAGTCCGGGGTGAGGCGGACGTGCTGGACTGTCTCGACCCGGGTGCCCCAGGCCTTGCGGGTGATGCCGTTGAGTTCGTAGCCGAGGGAACGGGAGACGCCCAGGGAGCCCTCGTTCCAGTCTGCTGCTTCTGACTCGGCCACTTCTGCGCCCAGCCAGTCGAACGCATAGAGCGCGACGGCGGCGCGCATCTCCTTGCCCAGGCCGCGGCCCTGCACGTTCTGCCTGAGCCAGGATCCCGTGCTGACCGTCTTGAGGGTGGCGAATTTCTTGGCCCCGACGTCCTGGCAGCCGATGAACTCACCTTTGTGCCAGATGCCCAGGAGCAGCGTCCAGGAGTCCGGCGTGCACTCGGCGCGGCACCGCCAGTACCAGCGGGCCATGTTCGGTCCAAGCTCTTCGGCCGGAAGCTCAGTCCAAGGAGTGCTGAACGGATTCCTGCCGGGCTCGTGGATACCCGTGCGCGCTGCTGCAACTGCCGCCGGAATCTCGTGGTCCTGGATGGGGCGGAGCTCCAGCCGGGGCGTGGCCAGCGTGAGGTCGAAGAGTGGCCACACGGCGTTCGGTGAAGTCATCCGCGAAGCCTAGCCGATGGGTGCCGGTTGTGGCCTGTCACAGTCAGGCGGGAACGTCCCAGCTGATGTGGCGGCGGACGTCGGTGAGGTTCATGGATTCGGCCAGGAAAAGATCGTCCAGCATGTATTCGTCCACGGCAATAATCCGCAGCCAGTGACCGTACTGGTCCGTTTCAGGTTCAAGTGAGCGGCTGGACACACAGACGCCGGTGCCCAGGTCCACCCTGATCATGGAGCGGCCCGGCATGCACAGGGGAGCGGCGGGATCCGCGGGATGGTAGGCGGCGGTCGGGGCCACCACCGCCTCAAGCGCCGGCCGGCCCTCACACTCAACGCGGCGGACATCCTGGACCTCCACGGGGTTGCTGCCGGGGAACTCGAGGGGCACGGGAGCGTTGCCGGCAAGCTCCACCGGATCCAGCGCCGCGGAGAAGCGTCCGTTGCCGAAACCGGGCTCCCCATAGGCCGCCTCGGGGCGCCGCCGCACCAGGCCGAGGTCGTCGTAAACGGGCGTCACCAGGTGGGGCGGCAGGAGCCAGGATTTCCGCGTGGAGCTGATGTAGAGCCCGTCCCTGGAGTCGTTGATCCCCGTGGTGCTGTGGAGGACCAGTCCTTCAGGGCTTTCCAGGCGGAGGGCTCCGGGGCGCCGCAGCCAGGCACGGACCAGGGGAGCTGCAGGGCTGGGAGCTTCCGCGAAGGGTTCATTCCAGTACTCGAAGCGCAGCGACTGCCATTTCCAGGGGGAGGACCGGCACAGGTTCCGGAACATCGCTGCAAGGTCCGTGGGGGCAGCTCCACTGTCCGGATCCGGCCGGTGCCGGAAGTCCCACGTCGCCATATCCACAGTTTACGCGCGGGCGGTGCGTGGGCGGGTGGAAATCCAGTAGCATCCGAGGGTGATCCATCGACTGGGCGAACTATGGCAGCACACTCCGCCGGCCTTCTGGCTGGTGCTTGCCGCGTGCGCCTACTTCGCGGTGATGGCCGTCCGGCTCACGGTGATCGACGTCCGGCACCATCTGCTGCCGAACAGGATCGTTTTTCCGTCGTATGCCGTGGCCGGTGTCCTGCTCCTGGCGGCGGCGGCCGTGGCCGGGGCGGGCTCCGTCCAGGGGCCTGCTGGTCCACTCGCAGGCCTTGCGTCCCAGCCGATGCTCCGGGTCGTGGCCGGGGCGGCCATCCTGTGGCTCTTCTACTTCCTCCTGCGGCTGGTGTACCCGCCGGGTATGGGCTTCGGGGACGTGAAACTCGCCGGAGTCCTGGGAATGTACCTGGGCTACCTCGGGTGGGGGCATCTGTTTGCAGGCACGTTCCTGGCCTTCCTTTTGGGCGGTCTCTGGTCCGTCGCACTCCTGGCGGCCCGGAGGGGAACGCTTAAATCGTCCATCCCCTTCGGCCCGTTCATGCTCGCCGGAGCCGCCGCAGCGATGCTGCTGCCGGCCTGACTTTCAGCGGCCGGGATCGGGGTGTACGGGCAGCCGACGCTGGAGAACAGTTCGGTAGGCTGGCACAATGCCTGCGCCTGACTATGTCCTGAAGCTTCGCAAGAAAATCGGCAACGATCCGCTGTGGGTCCCGGGGGTGCGGGGCGTGGTGGTGGATGCCGCGGGCCGCGTGCTGCTGGCCCAACGGGCAGATAACAGGCAGTGGGCCCTGGTGAGCGGCATGCTTGAGCCGGGCGAACAGCCGGCCCGCGGGCTGGTGCGGGAAATCTTTGAGGAAACGGCGGTGGTGGCCGAACCGGAGCGCGTGGTGTCTGTGGGGGCCGTGGGGCCCTTCACCTACCCCAACGGCGATGTGTGCGAGTTCCTGGACGTCGTATTTCTGTGCCGCTACGTCTCAGGGACTGCCCGGGTTAACGATGACGAGTCGCTGGCCGTGGGCTGGTTTGGAATCGATGAACTGCCCGACCTCATGGCCGGACACCTCACCAGCATCCACCGTGCCCTTGCAACCGCCGAAGCCGCGCACTTCGAACCCTGATCGAATCATCGCTGCCTCATCATAAGGAAGCACAACAGGGGCGCCGCAACCCCCAAGATTGCGGCGCCCCTGCCCCACGTGCGCGGCAGCCCTGCAGCGTGATTGCCGGCAGGACGACGGCGGTCAGTTGCGCTGGGAGACCAGCTCGCCGTCGTCGTCTTTGACGCTCTCCACAGCCCCGGCATTCGTTGCCTTGTCCGCGCCTGCTGTTGCTGGTGCCGCCCCGGGTAGCCCCGCGGCGAGCCGCTCGGCTTCCTCGCCTCCCACGGCCTCGCCGCGGGCCACCATGCCCGCAGTGTCCGAGAGCGGGATCTGCTTCAGCGTGATGGCCAGGACCAGGGCCGCCGCAATGAAGGGGATCAGGTACCAGAACACCGGGGCAAGGGACTCGGCGTAGGCGTTGACGATGGCGCCGCGCAGCTGCTCCGGAAGATTGCTCAGGGCCTGCGGATCCAGCGTGCTGGTGGACTGGGCCGCCTGGTCCGCCGACGCGCCGGCGCCGGTAAAGGCACTGGTGAGGGACTCCGAGAGCCGGTTGGTGAAGATCGCGCCGAAGACGGCCACGCCCATGGCGGCGCCCACTTCGCGGAAGTAGTTGTTGGTGCTGGTCGCGGTGCCGATCTGGTCGGCCGGGACGGAGTTCTGCACCACTAGGACCACTACCTGCATGATCAGGCCCAGGCCGGCGCCGAAGATGAACAGCTGGACGCAAATAACCCAGATGGGGGTGCTGGCGGCGAGGGTGGTCATCCAGAGCATGGCGGCCATGGTGAGCGCCGCGCCGAGGATGGGGAACATCTTGTACTTGCCGGTCTTGGAGATCCGGATGCCGGAGTAGATGGATGTGCCCATCAGGCCGGCCATCATGGGCAGCATCAGGAGGCCGGACTCAGCCGCGGAGGTGCCCGAGGACATCTGCAGGAAGGTGGGCACGAACGCAATCGCGGAGAACATGCCCAGCCCAAGGGTGAAGCCGATGGCCGTGGCGTTGACGAAGATGCGGTTGCGGAACAGGCTCAGGGGAATGATGGGATCTTCGGCCCGGCGTTCCACCATGACAAAGGCGGCCGCGGATAGGACCATGCCTGCGCCGAAGGCCCATGTGAGGGGGGAGTCCCAGCCTTCGTCCTTCTTTCCGCCGAAGTCCGTGAAGAAGATGAGGCACGTCGTGGCGGCGGACAGCAGGACGACGCCCAGGATATCGATCCGCTTGTCTGCCTTCTTGTTCGGCAGCGTCAGGGTGAACCACGCAATGGCGAATGCTGCGATGCCGATGGGGATGTTGATGTAGAAGGCCCATTCCCAGGTCAGGTGGTCCACAAAGAAGCCGCCGAGCAGGGGGCCGGCCACGGCGGAGAGGCCGAAGACGGCGCCCAGCGGGCCCATGTATTTGCCGCGGTCCTTTGCCGGCACAATGTCGGCGATGATGGCCTGCGAGAGGATCATGAGGCCGCCGCCGCCCAGGCCCTGGATGGCACGGAAGATGACGAAGCCCCAGAAGTCGGTGGCCAGGGCGCAGCCCACAGAGGCCAGGGTGAAGAGGGCGATGGCTGTCAGGAACAGGTTGCGCCGGCCCAGCACGTCACCGAATTTGCCGTAGATGGGCATCACGATGGTGGTGGCCAGCAGGTAGGCGGTGGTGATCCAGGCCTGGTGTTCCACGCCGCCCAGCTTGCCTACGATGGTGGGCATGGCGGTGGAGACGATGGTCTGGTCCAGGCTGGAGAGCAGCATGCCGGCTATGAGGGCGGAGAAGATGATCCAGATGCGTTTCTGCGTCAGCAGCAGCGGGCCGGCTGCTGCCTTGGGACTGGCGGCGGTGCTCATGAGTGTCCTTCTGCGGGTACCGGGAGTTCGAATGGCTGTGAAAAGAGCTCGCTGGCAGCAGAGATGTTCTCCATCAGCAGCTCGGAGTACGGGCGGGTGTTGCCCTCGGAGAAGTAGGCCATGCTGCTTTTCCGGGCGATGGTCCCCAGCAGGACCACAGCCATCTGGACCACGGGGTGGTCCGGGGCCACGCCTTCGCGAAGGGCGACATCCCGGGCGAACTGGGCTTCCCGCTGCTCGGTTACTCCGATGATCCGGAGGATCAGCTGAGGCTCCTTCTTGACGACGCCGATCAGCTGGCGGGTTTCCTCTTCCGAGGCGGCCATGTGCTCGGACAGTTTCAGGGAAAGCCGGACGAGGTCCTGGAACAGCGTCGGGGAGATTTCGCCGGCGGGCGATGCGTGCCCGCCCGCGATGAATTCCTCCAGGACACCTGCGGGGATGTCATCGTCGATGTGGCCGAGGACGGCATCTTCCTTGGTGGGGAAGTAGTTGAAGAACGTCCGGCGGGAAATGTCGGCCTGCTCGCAGACCTCCTCCACGGTATAGCCGCTGAGGCCGCGTTCGGCGGTCAGCTTCCGGGTGATCGAAGTGATCGCGGCGCGCGTTGCTGCCCGTTTGCGCTCGCGGAGGCCGCCCTCTATTGCTGCACTTTCATTCACAAAGTGAAGTTTTGCACTGGACATGAATAAGTGCAAGTTTTGAAGAGGCGCGAAGATGGAGTTTTTGTCCACGTATGCAGGGTTGAGCGGCGCTGAAGCCTGCACATCTGGACAAAAACTCCACAGTGCGACGACGGCCGGTACCTTTCGTGGGAAGGTACCGGCCGTCGTCGTACTTGAACGGTAAGTGCGGAGGCTACGCCTTGTGGGCGGGAGCCGTCATGGTAGTGACATCCAGTGCCTTGTCCAGGTCCGCTTCGGAGACCTGGCCCTCGCCGTCACCGACGAAGCCCAGCTTCTCGGTGGCCTGGCGGACGGTCAGGCCATCCGCCACGGCCGTCTTGGCGATCTTGGCCGCGTTCTCGTAGCCGATGTACTTGTTCAGCGGGGTCACGATCGACGGTGACGCCTCGGCCAGGAAGCGGGCACGCTCCACGTTCGCGGTGATGCCGTCGATCATCTTGTCTGCCATGACCCGGCTGGTGTTGGCGAGCAGGCGGATGGATTCCAGCAGGTTGGACGCCATGACCGGGATGCCGACGTTCAGCTCGAACGCACCGTTGGTGCCGGACCAGGCGATGGCGGTGTCGTTGCCGATGACCTGGGCTGCCACCATAATGGAGGCCTCGCAGATGACCGGGTTGACCTTGCCGGGCATGATGGACGAGCCGGGCTGCAGGTCCGGAATGGCAATCTCGCCAAGGCCCGTGTTGGGGCCGGACCCCATCCACCGGAGGTCGTTGTTGATCTTCATGAAGGAGATGGCGATGTTGCGCAGCTGGCTGGACGCCTCGATCAGGCCGTCGCGGTTGGCCTGCGCCTCGAAGTGGTCGCGTGCCTCGGTTAGCGGCAGGCCCGTGTCCGTGGCCAGCAGTTCGATGACGCGCTCCGGGAACCCGGCCGGGGTGTTGATCCCGGTGCCCACCGCCGTGCCGCCAAGCGGAACTTCGGCCACGCGGGGGAGCGAGGCGTTGATGCGCTCGATGCCGTAGCGGACCTGGGCCGCGTAGCCGCCGAATTCCTGGCCCAGGGTCACCGGCGTGGCATCCATCAGGTGGGTGCGCCCGGACTTGACCACGTCCTTGAATTCAACGGCCTTGCGCTCCAGGGACTCGGCCAGGTAGCCGAGGGCGGGGATGAGGTCGTTGATCAGCGCGGAGGTGGCGGCAACGTGCACCGACGTGGGGAAAACGTCATTGGAGGACTGTGAGGCGTTGACGTGGTCGTTCGGGTGGACAACCTTGCTGCTGCCGGCCGCCTTGAGGGCGCGGGTGGCCAGCTCGGCGATCACCTCGTTGGTGTTCATGTTGGAGGACGTGCCCGAGCCGGTCTGGAAGACATCGATGGGGAAGTCGCCGTCGTACTTGCCGGTGGCTACCTCATCCGCGGCCGCCGCGATGGCTTTGGCCAGCTCGCCGTCGAGCACACCCAGTTCAGCGTTGGCCTGGGCGGCAGCCTTCTTCACCCGGGCCAGCGCTTCAATGTGCGCAGGCTCCAGGGTCTTGCCGGAAATCGGGAAGTTCTCCACTGCACGCTGCGTCTGCGCGCGGTACAGTGCGTTCACGGGGACGCGGACTTCGCCCATCGTGTCATGTTCAATGCGGAACTCTTCAGTGGAAGTCATGGGGCTAGCTTAGGACGCCCGGGCGCCGCACCGAAAACCGTGAACTGCTTGCTACACACTGCCCACCGAAGCCGTTCCGGGAAGCCCCCTAGAGCTCGCCGATTCCGGAAACAAGGTTGGCGCGGCCCTCGGCCAGGCTGTACGAAAGCCCGATCACGGCGGCCTTGCCTGACCCGATTGCGTCGGAAATCACACGGGAGCTGTCCACGAGCCGTTCAGAGGTCTGCTTGACGTGCTCCACCACCATGTCGTTGACATCGGTCTGGTCGTTGCGCAGCGATGTCAGGACGGAGGGCGTGATGCGTTCCACGAGGTCCCGGATGAAGCCTGCCGGCATCTGTCCGGTCTCCACAGCTGACTTTGTGGCAGAGACGGCACCGCAGCTGTCGTGCCCGAGGATCACGATCAGCGGCACGCCCAGCACGCCGATGCTGTATTCGAGGGACCCCAGGACGGCGTCGTCGATCACCTGGCCTGCGGTCCTGACGACGAAGACGTCGCCCAGGCCGACGTCGAAAATGATTTCAGCGGCGAGCCGGGAATCGGAGCAGCCGAAGATCACGGCGAACGGGTGCTGGTTCTCCACCAAAGAGGACCGGCGCGACGCATCCTGGTTGGGGTGCGAGGTCTCACCGTTGACAAAACGTTCATTGCCTTCGCGCAGCCGGCGCCAGGCGAGTGCGGGAGTCAGGTAGGTAGTCACGCGCCCACCTTACGGCGCTGCGGCGGGGGAGGGTGAAACTGTGACAGCCGGGTTGCTTTCCAGGGACGTGACGACGGCGTCCGCCAGTGCGGCGAACTCGTCCAGTTGGGCCTCCCCGGACAAAACGACGGTGGTCCCGCGGTAGTCCAGCACCAGGGATTTCTCACCCTTGCCGGTGTCCCGAAGTTCCCATTCCTGCCCGCCGGCGCTCCGAGAGCCGGTGACGGGTGCGTTGCG
Source organism: Pseudarthrobacter sp. NKDBFgelt (assembly GCF_046097905.1). NCBI lineage: Bacteria > Bacillati > Actinomycetota > Actinomycetes > Micrococcales > Micrococcaceae > Pseudarthrobacter > Pseudarthrobacter sp. NKDBFgelt. The sequence continues at coordinate 11,238 of NZ_JBJURL010000047.1, forward strand.
CGTCTGCTGCAGCAGCCAGGTGGGGTTCGCGTTCCTGGTCTGGACCAGCCCGATGAAGGACTCCTTGGGCGTCAGGTATCCCACTTCCCAGGTGGGGACGCCGTTGCCGGTTCCGGCTTCCCACCGGGCGTAGTTGGGGCGGAAGCTGCCGCCGGTGTCCGGCGCGACGGGTGTGAATCCTGCCACATCCGTGGCATTCCGCGAGACGGCTGCCACATCGATATTCGGCCGGTAGCCGTCGCTCTTGGGCAGCGGATTCATGAGGATGATGGGCAGGAACGCGGCAATGCTCACCACCAGGGCGATGATCATTCCGATGACCGAGGCGTTGGCGCGCTTGGCGGCAGCAGCCGGAATGACAGGCTTTACGGGCGCATTTCCTGCCGCGGCGCCGGGTCCGCCGTTGCCCTCGGATCCGGCCGGCTCTGGGCTGGGACTGGTCTTTTCCTGCATGTCATTCACCCCTCAATAGTCGCCCATTCCGGCAGCCGACTTCCATTTGGGCGCCTCAGGCCCCCTGCCGCCGTCGCCGGTACATTGCGCGGGCGCGTCATCCGCCACCCCGTTGAGCGGCTCGCGACTATGATCGGTAGCAGAGGAATCACCGCGCTGCTGCACCGGCGGGGCGGGTTTTATGATCGCCACTCGAAGAAGAGGTTCACGTGTCACCAGCGTCCATGACCCAGAAGTACTCCACGATCTCCCCGTCCCTTGCCGTAGGCATTGACGAGCCGGACCGCAACCTTGCCCTCGAGCTTGTCCGCGTGACTGAAGCCGCAGCCATCGCCGGCGGCCACTGGGTGGGCTTCGGCGACAAGAACAAGGCCGACGGCGCAGCGGTCGACGCCATGCGCTCCTTCCTCCAGACCGTCCACTTCAACGGCGTTGTGGTCATCGGTGAGGGCGAGAAGGACGAGGCCCCCATGCTCTTCAACGGAGAGCGCGTCGGTGACGGCACCGGCCCAGAGTGCGACGTTGCCGTCGACCCCATCGACGGAACCCGCCTGACTGCCCTGGGCATCAACAACGCCCTGGCCGTCCTCGCGGTGGCCGAGCGCGGCTCCATGTTCGATCCTTCCGCCGTGTTCTACATGGAGAAGCTCGTCACCGGCCCCGAAGCCGCGGACATGGTGGACCTCCGCCTCCCGGTCAAGCAGAACCTGCACCTCATCGCCAAGGCGAAGGGCGTCAAGGTCAACCAGCTCAACGTCATGATCCTCGACCGAGACCGCCACAAGCCGCTTGTGGAGGAAATCCGTGAAGCCGGTGCGCGCACCAAGTTCATCATGGACGGCGACGTCGCCGGTGCCATCGCCGCAGCGCGGACCGGCACAGGCGTTGACGCGCTGATGGGCATCGGCGGCACGCCGGAAGGCATCGTTACAGCCTGCGCCATCAAGTCCCTGGGCGGTGTCATCCAGGGCCGCCTCTGGCCCACCAGCGACGAAGAGAAGCAGAAAGCCATCGACGCCGGCCACGACCTGGAGCGGGTCCTCTCCACCAACGACCTCGTCTCCAGCGACAACTGCTACTTCGCCGCCACGGGCATCACCGACGGCGACCTGCTGAAGGGCGTCCGCTACTCCAAGGACAAGGTCCTGACCCAGTCCATCGTGATGCGTTCCAAGTCCGGCACCATCCGCTTCGTTGACGGCGAGCACCGCGCCGACAAGTGGGAGGGCTACGCCCGCAAGAGCTGACGCCCGGCGCGCTAATTCGCCAGGCCCCCGGAAGTGCGCACCGCACTTCCGGGGGCCTGGCGTTTTAAGCGCTTGGTATAGGGTTGAAGCCATGATTCCTGCTGTTGTGCCCTGTACTGACCGCGCCCTCTGGGACGACCACGTTGACCGGTTCCAGGGACATCCGCAACAGTTGTGGGGCTGGGGCGAAACCAAGGCCATGCATGGCTGGACCGTTGACCGCGTGCTCATCAACGACGCCGGCAACACCATCGGCTGCGCCCAGCTGCTAATCCGCCGGCTTCCACTTCCCTTCCGGGCCCTGGTGTATATTCCGCGGGGGCCCATGTGCGCCCCGGAGAACGCGCAGGCGGTCCTGAACCACCTCGCCGATCACGCGGCAGTCCGGCACGGTGGCGTTGCCCTGAGCATCGAACCCGACTGGGACCAGGACTCTGTTTTTGCAGGAGCCGTGGCAGCCGCAGGATTCCGTCCGTCCGCCAACACGGTGCTGATCCCGCGCACATTGATCCTTGACCTCACCAGGTCCGACGACGAGCTCATGGCGGACATGTCCAAGTCCACGCGTGCGAACATCCGCAAGGCGATGCGCAGCGACGTTGAGTTCCGCAAGGTGAAGAACGATGCCGAACTTGAGCAGGTGCTCGCGATCTACCACGAGACGGCTGAACGCGCCGGGTTCGGGATCCACGAGGACCAGTACTACCGGGACATTTTCCGGAACATGGGGGACGGCTCACCCATCATTGGGGCGTTCGACGGCGAACAGCTGCTGGCGTTCGTCTGGCTCGCCAGGAGCGGCGCCACAGCCTTTGAGCTCTACGGCGGCGTGTCCGCAGAGGGACAGAAACAGCGCGTCAACTACGGCGTGAAGTGGGCGGCGCTGCAGGCGATGCGGGAAGACGGCTGCCGCCGGTACGACTTCAACGGACTCCTCAACGACGGCATCTCCGACTTCAAGAAACAGTTCGCCAAGCACGAAAACATGCTCCTGGGAACCTGGGAGAAGCCGCTCTCGCCGCTGTACCCCGCCTACGCCCAGGCCATGCCCCTGGCGCGCCGGGGACTGCAGACGGGACGGCGCATCCTGAAGGCCGCTGCCGGCCGGGTGCGGCCCGTGCTTCAGCGGCTGCGCCACGGCAACTAGCTTCACCCACCAGCTGCGCCCAGCAAAGGGCGACGGCGGCACCCCGCCCGGGTGCCGCCGTCGCCCTTTGCCGTTGCTGTCCGAAGCGCCGACAGCCGCTAGAGGCCGGTGGTCACGGCGAAAGCAAGCGCCTGCTCCGTGCAGCCGGCCACGGGGTGGACGTTGACCGGAGCCTCGGCGGCCGGCAGGAAGGCGCTGCCGCCCCTCGAAAGCTGCAGGTCGCCCTTGGGCGAGTCCAGGTAGATTTCTCCTGCCACCACGATGACAACGGCTGCCCCGGACTGCGCCAGCGGGACCGGGGCCGCGCCCGGCGCGAGCTCGATCCGCTGGAGCTGGAACTCCTCGAACGGCGGGCGGAACACTTCCTGGTCCAGGGCCGTCCGCTCGGCGGCCAGCATGGGCACCGCAACAGGCTGGAAATCAACGGTGCGGAGCAGCTCGGGTACGTCCACGAACTTCGGCGTGAGGCCGCCGCGCAGGACGTTGTCCGAGGAAGCCATGACTTCCACGCCGAGGCCGTGCAGGTACGCATGGACGTTCCCGGCCGGCAGGTACACCGCTTCGCCCGGCGCCAGTGACACCCGGTTCAACAACAGGGAGATCAGGACACCGGGATCCCCTGGATACTTCTCGTTGAGGCTGATAACGGTTTTCAGCTCGGCCTCATGCGGGGCGAGGGCGGCTTCGGACAGGAGTGCAGCCACCACCAGCGCCGTATCCTCAGCGACGGACCGGCCTCCGGTGATGAGGCGCTCGAAGGCCTTCCGGAGGCCCTGCCCCTCGTCGCTTGCGCCGAGGTCCTCCTGCAGCTCTCCCACCAGGGCAGGGACCCCCGCTTCGCTGGAGCCACAGGCTGCGGCGACGTGCGCCAGGATCTCCCGCGTTTCCGCCACCGGACGGAATCCGCAGAGCGCTTCAAACGGAGTCAGGGCGAGGATCATCTCGGGTTTGTGGTTGTCGTCCCGGTAATTGCGGTTGGGGGCGCCCGCCGGCACCCCTTCCGCGTTCTCGCGGGCAAATCCGGCGCGCGCCTGCTCCAGGCTGGGGTGGACCTGCAGGGACAGGGGCTGGGCTGCGGCGAGGATCTTGGCCAGGAAGGGCAGCCGGGGGCCAAAGCGGGCCACGGAGTCCGCACCGAGGAAATGGCCGGGATCGCGGGAGATCAGGGCATCCAGCGCAGTCGTCGCTCCGTCCCCGGGGACGCGGGCGGTGGACGGTGAATCGGGGTGGGCGCCGATCCACAGTTCGGCTTCCGGGCGGCCGGACTCGGGCCGTCCCAGGAGGGCCGCGATGGCCGTCGTCGAACCCCAGGCATAATCGCGCAGGACGTTCTCAATCTCGTACAAAACCGGTTCCGTTCCCTAGGTCTGTTGGATAATTTGTGCGGCTACAGCGGCGCGCACTGGCCGTTGGTTGCCACGAGCCCGGCGATGGCCTGTTCGTTGCCCTCGAGTTTGAGCTGGGTCAGCATCTCTTCCGTGATCAGCTCGCCATCTGGCGTGGTGGTCACCGGAGTGAAGTCCGACGGCGCGGGCGACTGCTGTGAACGAACGGCGCCGGCAAGGGGGAGACTACCGGCAGTTCGGGCTGCCGCGGCCTGGACATGGCCCGGTGCGGCGACCGCTTCCACCACGGCGTCGTCCTGCACGCCTGCTGCCTGGGCCGAGGATGCGGAAGCCAGCAGCTGGTCCACGCGGTCGTGGATCTCGTCGAAGTCCGGAACCGTGGAGAACGAGGCATCAAAGTCAGGCGGGCCGATGGTCAGCCGTTTGATGTCCTGGCCCTTGGCCTTCATGGCAAGGTCCACGAAGCTCCCCAGCTGCGAGGAGGAGATGTTGGAGTCCACCACCTTGGTTCCGGCGTCGGCGATGTCCTCGAACTTGGCCAGCAGGGTGGCGGGGTCCAGTTGCTTGAGCATGGCCTGCTGCACGCACTGCTGGCGCTGGATGCGCGAGTAGTCGTCCACATACTCCCGCGACCTTCCGTACCAAAGTGCCTGGTTGCCGTCGAGGGTTTGTTCACCGGCCGGGATCCAGCCCAGCGGCATGCCGTGGGTTTGGGTGAAATCGTCAAAATAGCCGCTCATGGGAACCCATCCGCCGGCTTTGATCCTGATGCCGCCCATCGCGTCGATGAGCCTCGAGAAACCGTCCATGTCCACCAGGACGTAGGCCTGCACCGTGATCCCAAGCGTCCCGGAAACGGCTTCCAGGGTGGCCTGAGCGCCGGGGTCGGCGACGTCGGGGTAGAGGTCGGCGTACTCGTTCGTCACCTCGGTGTTGATGGCATTGATCAGGCACTCGTCCCCGCAGTCGTAGCCGTCCGGGTAGATGGCCCGCATGGGGGAGTCCTCGCTGAACTGGGCGTTCTGGAGGTTCCGGGGCACGGAGATGATGGCCGTCTGCCCCGACTCGGCGTCCACGCTGAGGACGGAAAGGCTGTCCGGGCGCCTCCCGGTGCGGTCCTCGCCTGCGTCCCCACCCATCATCAGGAAGTTGTAGCGGCCTTCAACGGGATCGATCGTGGGGCCGGAGGAGAAGATGCTCCCAATGGCATTACGCCCCACATTGAGCAGGTAGGCAGCATAACCAAGGGACCCGCTGCCCAGGACCATGGCCAGCACCAGTGCTATCCCCACTGCGGGCCGTGCCCGGGGTGCCAGCAGTGTGGGGCGGATGAGCCGGAGGGTGTTGAGGAAGAGCAGTGCCCAGGCAGCTGCCAGGGCTGCCAGCAGGATGACGATCGCCAGGGAAGTGAAGGGATGGGTGATGATGTTGATCAGCAGGGTCCGGTTGAAGAGCAGCAGGAGCACCGCGGCGGCCAGGGTTGCCCAGACGCCGAGGGTGACGCGCAGCGCGGCACGGCCGAGTTTGCGGCTGCCGGCCACGACCTGGGCGCTGCCCGGAACCAGGAGGGTCAAAAGGATGAGGACGAAAGCCCGTTTCGTGCGCACAGGAGAGGAAGCACTGGCTGGGTTACGGACCGGGTCGGTCATGGAGGTGCCGGGGGCGGCCTGCCGCATTTTGCTGCTGGACATACGCGCCGCCTAGCGGCCGCTCCGCAGGGCGCCGTTGCCGTCTGCAAAGACCTCGCTGACTTTCTGGCGCAGGTTGGCACCCTTGCGGGTGGCGACTGCGTTGAGGTCTGCTGCGAAATCAAGGAGGTCCGCGCGGAGCGACGCTGCGAGCTCGTCCGTGCCCGCAGCGAGCATCCGCACGGCTAGAAGCCCGGCGTTGCGGGCTCCTGCGATGGACACGGTGGCCACCGGGACGCCGGCAGGCATCTGGACGATCGACAGCAGGGAATCCATTCCGTCCAGGGTCTTGAGCGGAACGGGAACCCCGATCACCGGGAGCGGGGTGACGCTGGCCAGCATTCCCGGCAGGTGGGCTGCGCCGCCGGCCCCGGCGATGATGACCCTCAGGCCGCGTTCATGGGCTGTCTGCCCGTAACGGATCATTTCGGTGGGCATCCTGTGGGCTGACACGACGTCGGCCTCGAAGGGAATGCCGAACTCCGCCAGCGCGTCAGCCGCAGCCTCCATAACGGGCCAGTCGGAGTCGGATCCCATGACGAGCCCCACCAGCGGGGCGGCCTCCGAAGCTGTGGAGGGGGTGGTTGGGGCGCTCATGGCTTCTCCTCGAAAGTGCTTGGCAGTTCTTCTGCCGGTGCCCGGCCGTCGCGGATGATGCTTGCCACCATCGTGGCACGGCGGCGGACGGAATCAACGTCCGCCGTGGATGAACCCACCAGGTTTACGTGGCCGATCTTGCGGCCCGGGCGGACGGACTTGCCGTAGCAGTGCACCTTTGCGGCGGGTTCGCTGGCAAGCGCCATCGGGAAGGCAGAAAACAGGTCCTGGTTGTCGCCGCCCAGGAAGTTTTTCATTACCACCACGGGGCCAAGCACATCGGTGGCGCCCAGGGGAAGGTTCAGTACCGCCCGCAGGTGCTGCTCGAACTGGCTTGTCACCGAGCCGTCCTGCGTCCAATGCCCTGTGTTGTGGGGGCGCATGGCGAGTTCGTTGATCAGGAACCCTGCCCCGACGCCGGGGGTCTCAAAGAGTTCAACGGCCAGCACGCCCGTGACGCCAAGTTCACCAGCAATCCGCAGGGCAGCGTCCTCCGCGGCAGCAGCGACCTCCACCGGGATGTCCAGGGCGGGAGCTATCACTTCATCACACACACCATCCACCTGGATGGTGTGTACCACCGGCCAGGCGCGGGCTTCGCCGTCGGGTGTCCTCGCAACGAGTGCTGAAAGCTCCCGCGTGAATTCCACTTTGGCCTCAGCGAGGAGGGGGCTCATGGCGTCAAACCATTCAGAGGTTTCGGCAGCTTCTTCTGCAGAGGCGACGATCCTGACACCCTTGCCGTCGTACCCGCCGCGCGGCATCTTCAGCACAACGGGCCAGCCTGTTTCATCGCCGAAACTGACCAGTGCCGCCACGTCCGGCACGGAGGCCCAGGCCGGGTTGGGAAGCTCCAGCCGGTCGATGGCGGCGCGCATGACCAGTTTGTCCTGGGCGTTCACGAGTGCATCAGGCCCGGGCTGGACGTTAACGCCGGCGTCCTGCAGCGCGCGTAGATGGTCTGTGGGGACGTGTTCGTGGTCAAAAGTCATAACGTCCAGGCCTTGGGCAAAGTCCAACAGCGTCTGCAGGTCCTTGTAGTCGCCCACCGGCGAGGAGGACACTGCCGAGACGGCAGAGACGTCGTCCCCTTCGGCGAGGACACGGAGTTCGAAGCCGAGGGCAGTTGCTGCAGGGGCCATCATTCGGGCAAGCTGGCCGCCGCCAACTACGCCTATTACTGGAAAAGTCACATGGGCCAGCCTACCGAAGACCGTCCGGTATCCCGCGCTCCGGTCCGGCGGGCCGGGAGTATTTCAGCGGCTGGGGTACCCCTTTCCGCCGGTTGGGAAGGCTGACTCACAGGTTTGGGGGCTAAAATGGCCTCCGGCCCAATGGCCCACAGTTCACTCAGCCATGGAGGGCCATGTTCACCACACTTGCAGACCGTATCCGGGGGCTCGCCTCGCTTTTTTGGCGCGAAGTGGCCAAGTTCGGAGCCGTGGGCGGTGTGGCCTTCGTGATCGACAACGGTCTCACGTACTACCTGATGCACGGTCCGATGACCGACAGCGAGGCCAAGGCGCGGTTCGTTGGCGCTTCCGTAGCCACGGTCTTCTCCTGGATCGCCAACCGTCTCTGGACCTTCCGGCACCGCCGCCAGGCCAACGTGCTCCGCGAATTCCTGATGTTCGTCCTCATCAACGGGATAGGCATCGGGATCTCCACGGGCTTCACAGCCCTTGCGAAATACGGGATGGGCATCACGGACAAGAACATGTTGTTCCTGGCCGGAGTGGCGGGCATTCTTGTGGCTACGGTGGTCCGCTTCTTCGCCTATCGGTTCCTGGTCTTCAACCAGGAACTGGACCAGGAACTGGAGTTCTCCCACGACCACGAGCTCATCGAGCTTCACCACCGCCACAAGGAGCATGGCTCCGGGGTGGAGCGCGAAGCGGAACCCGAGCCTTCGACCGACGGACGCGCCAAGCCGTAGCTGGAGACCTTGGGGCGCGGGCGGGCGTAAGGCCCCGGCTTTCCTAGCTGCCGTGGATGCGCTCCGCTGTGAGCAGCTTGTCGGTCAGCTCCACCTCCGGATGCGTCATGACCACCGATCCACCGTGCTGCCAGGCGCCCAGGGCATTGGACAGCGCGCCTTCCAAGCCGTTCCCGGCAGGAACATGAAGGCGTACGCCTTCATCATGGCGGGCGGCGAAGCTGCTGAGCAGGTCCTGATGGGAGTGCGTCCGGCCGTCCCCCGCCACGAGGGCGCACCCTGCGGGATCAGGCTCGGCGTGCGGCATGAAGACGTCCCCGTGGGAGCGGACTTCCGCGGCGAAGTCCAGGCAGCCGGCCGCAAGCGCACCCGGCCACCGCATCGCCAGCGCCGGCAAGGCCACGGCGATGACGGCGTCGTATTTTCCTTCAACTGCCTCGGGATCCGCCGTAGCCAGATAGTCCGCCGTGCCCCCGTCAAGAACGGTCTGCAGCCCCACCTGCCAGGCGGCCAGCGCCCAGACCACCGACTTCCAGTGCGCGGGCAAATCCATGCGCAGGCGCATGCCGGGGGTGGCGTCCAATTCGTCCTGGAGCAGGTTGCTCGTCTTGGCAACCCAGTTGTCCAGCACCCTGCCGGAGAGCTCCACCCGCTCATCGTCAGGGCCGTACCACGTAAGGCGGGGAGCCGTTGAATTGCCCGAACGGAGCGATGACATGAGTTCAGATAGCGGGGTGCCCATGCCACCATCCTGCCACCGGGAGGATGGCCAATCACGGTGGACGTGGGACAGGCTTGGCAGATGAATCGGACCCCCACAAGGTGGAGTGACATTAATCACAGGGGATACTCAGCCTGCTTGCTATTTTATCTGTTTGCCGGTATTTTTCCCGCCGTTGGTGGCGATTTGGGCCGTTGCCAGGGAGGATTCGAAGTTCCTCGCCAGCCGCGCCGTGCCGGCGTTATCAATTCCCGGGCGTGGCGTACGCCGCGTTCGCCATCCTGAGTGATTATTATCCGGCGGCAGCTTGACTCGTCCAAGTTACACACGTGTAATTAGATACCTAAAGGCAACTGCGTAAATGCCGGCACACAACCGAGTGCCACGTATCCAGGCAGTAGCTGCAAATCAGGAGGGTCGCCGATGGGGCAAGCAGAGCGTATCCAGGAAGATGCCGTCGTGGCCGGCCAGGCAACGGCAAAGTACCGCGCCCGGGGGGTGCCAAGCGATTGGTACGTGGACCCCGCCGATCCTGATGCTGCCGACCGGTACAACAGGAATGCGGGCGGCGTCCTGGAGGACCAGGCCACTGCATTCCTCGCCGCCCATGAGGCGCTGCTTGACGGTGGCCCGGAGTCAGAGGATGATCTCGACCCGCCCATGGAACTTGCAGCCGGTGGCGCAAGCCAGCCGGTGTGGATCGGGCTGCCCTTCCAGCAGGATTTCGACGACGAAGGTGAGCTCGGCTGGCAAACAGACGCCTTGTGCGCCCAGACTGACCCCGAGGCATTCTTCCCTGAAAAGGGCGGCTCCACGCGGGATGCCAAAAAAGTCTGCGGAGCCTGCAATGTGCGCTCGCAGTGCCTTGAATACGCGCTGGCAAACGACGAACGGTTCGGCATCTGGGGAGGCCTTTCCGAGCGTGAGCGCCGGCGGCTTAGGAAGCGAGCAATCTAATTCACCAGGATGTTCACGTCACTGCCGTTGTGGTCGCCCACAACGGCAGTGCCTATCTGCCCAGGACCCTTGCAGCCCTGGCGGGCCAGACCCGGCCCGCGGACTACGCAATCGGCGTCGACGCCGGATCACGGGATGACTCCAGGGTCCTCCTGCAGCGGGCCCTGGGCGAAGCCAATGTGATCAGCCAGCAGCGCGGCAAAGGCGGCATGGGGGCGGCCGTTTCCGCAGTGCTTGCCGAACTGGCTCCCTGGCGGGGGAGTGCCGCGCCGGACAAACCGGAGTGGATCTGGCTGCTTCACGATGATGCAGCACCTGCTCCGCAAGCACTGGCCGAACTGCTCAGCGCTGTTGAACGGGCGCCCTCGGTCACGGTCGCAGGGTGCAAGCAGCTGGACTGGCACGCGGAACGCAAGCTCATCGACGTCGGCCTGTCCACCAGCCGGTGGGCTGAGCGGCTCACCCTGATCGACGCCGACGAACTCGACCAGGGGCAGTACGACGGCCGCAGCGATACCTTCGCCGTCAATTCCGCGGGCATGCTTGTCCGCCGTGACATCTGGGAGCACCTGGGCGGTTTCGACCCTGCCTTGCCCGGCAGTGGCGACGACGTCGACTTCTGCTGGCGCAACCGGCTGGCCGGGCACCGCGTCGTCGTGGTGCCCGCGGCCCGCATGTTCCATGTTGCGCACCGGCCTCAGGCACTGGGCAACGCGGCGGCGGCCCGGAAAGCCCAGGTCCACCTGCGCCTGAAGCATTCACCGCCATGGATGGTGCCGGTCCATGGGGCCGGGGCACTCCTGGGCAGCCTCTTCAAACTCGTGCTGAGCATCCTGGTCAAGGATCCTGGGCACGGCCTGTCACAGGTGGTTGCCACCTGCGGGGCCCTCGGAAGGCCGCGCGCAGTGGCGAGGGCCCGCCGCAGCGCCCGCCGGACCCGCCGCATCCGCCGTTCCGTGATCCGCAAGCTCCAAACCCCCAGGCGCGAAGTCTGGAGCCACCGGCGGTCCCTGATGGAGGCGCTCGGCTCGGACACTTCCCCGTCGGACGAGCTTGAACAGGATCCCTTGGCGCACCAGCCCACCGGCGATGCCTCGGACGACTTTGCTGCCTTGGCCACCACAAAGCGTGGATGGGTGGGCAACGGCGCCCTGGCTGTGGTCATCGTTTCGTCCGTGGCCTCGCTCCTGGGCCTGACCGGGCTCTTCCGTGCCGACGCCGTGTCCGGCGGTGCGCTTATTCCTGTCGCTGCCAGCCTCGGCGACATCTGGCACCACGCTTCCAGCTGGTGGATTACCCTGGGGGCAGGGCTGCCCGGACTGGGGGACCCCTTCGGCTACGTCCTGTGGATCCTCGGGATCCTGGGCGGAGGCGATGCCAACCCCGCCATGGCCTGGCTGCTCCTGCTCGCCACGCCGCTGTCCGGGCTCACGGCATGGTTCGCCGCCGGCGGGCTGACTGTCCGCCGCCGGCTCCGGCTGGCCGCCGCCCTCCTCTGGGCTGCCGCACCTGCACTCCAGGTCGCGCTCAACCAGGGCAGGGCAGGGGCGCTGGTTGCCCACCTCATGCTTCCCCTGGTGGTCCTGGCGCTGCTGCGGGCCACCGGCTCCGCAGTTGGCCATGGCCGCTTCACGCTGCCTTCCCCCGCCGAAGGCCGTCCTGGCGAGAGGCCCCCCGTCAGGCCCGGTATCAACGGCACGCCATCCTGGACCGCCGCGGCCGCGGCCGGCCTTGCGCTGGCAGTCGTTGTTGCATCGGCACCTTCACTCTTGCTTCCGGCTACCGTGGTGGTCGTGCTCTGCGGCCTCCTGCCCGGACGCCGCGGCCGGACGGTCTGGTGGGCCCTGCTGCCCACCGCGGCCTTATTCATCCCTTTCGGACTCTCCGTCCTGGACAGGCCCCGGGCCTTACTGGCCGATCCCGGCCTGCCGCTTGCCTTCGACGCAGCGCCGCTGTGGCAGCAGGTGCTGGGCCAGCCGCTGCGGTTTGACCCGCAGGGCGGCCTCGCCGGGCTTCCGTCCTTTGCCGGCGGCACAGTACCGTGGGCGCTGGTGCTGGCACTCCTGGTCGCCGCCCCGGTGCTGGCGCTGGCCGTCGCCGGACTGGTGGTACCCGGGCACCGTGCCGCTATGGCGAGGGGTTTTTGGGTGGCAGGGATCCTTGCCCTGGGAGGCAGCTGGCTGGCAGGCCACGTGGCCACTGCCGTCAACGCCCAGAACCTGGTCACTCCATTCACTGGGCCGGCAGTGTCTGCTGCGGCTTTCGCACTCCTGGCGGCAGGCGTCCTCGGAGCGGAGCGTCTGCTTTCCATGGCGCACCGGGGAGGGGCCAGCGGCAGCGCCAAGCGCCGGGCCGCCCTTCGGTCCGCCACCGCCGTCGGTATGGTCATCCTGCTCGCGGGGCCCCTGGCCGGAATGGCTGCATGGTCAGCCCAGAACCTGCTGCGCCCTGCCACGGCGGCCGCTGTTGGCATGGGGACGGCCTCCCCGGGCGGCGAAGCCGCCAGCCGCCAAACCCCCGACGCCGCCGGCCTGCTCGGAACCCCCCGGCTGGTGGAGGCCACCAACCCGCGCACCCTGCCTGCCACCGCCATTGACCGCGGAACCGGGCCTGAGCAATCACGCACCCTGCTGATCAGTACGCGGGACAACGGGACGTTCGACGCATCACTGATGCGCGGCGCCGGAACCACCCTGGACAGCCTCTCCACGGTTGCTTCCGCGCGGAACATCATCGGAAGCCCGGGTGCCGAGACCATTCGCGACGACGACGATGTCACCGCCGCCGTGCGCCGTGTGGTGGCAACGGTCGTCGCAGGCCAGGGCGTTGACCCGCGGAACGACCTCGAACAGCTGGGCGCAGGGTTTGTTGTCCTGCGCTCCGCTGACACGGCTGCCCAGCTGACGGCCAGCCGGATGGACGCGGTACCGGGCCTTGTTGCCGTGGGCCAAACCGATGTGGGGTGGCTCTGGCGGATCACCCCGCTGAACCAGCCGGCCCTTCAGGCCGCAGACGTTGCACACCGGGTACGTATCGTCGATGGAAGCGGTGCTGCCATCGGACTGGTTCCCTCCGGCTACAGCGACGTGGACGCCCCCGTTCCGGCCGGTCCTGAAGGTCGCCTTGTGGTGCTGGCCGAACGAGCGGATGCCAGCTGGACCGCCTCGCTTGACGGCCGGAAATTGACTGCGACCACCTCCGGCTGGTCGCAGGCCTTCACGCTTCCCGCAACAGGTGGCCAGCTCACCATCCGCTACGAAAACCCCTGGGCCGTGTGGACGGCCATTGCACAGATCACGGTGATTGGCCTGACGGTCCTGCTCGCCATACCAATGCCGGCCAGGAGGCCCCGGACGGGCATCTCCCGGGACGAGGGCTCCCTGCGTAAGGAACACCAGAATGCATGAGCACACTACGCCGCCGGCAACTCCGGAGGCCCAGTCCTCCGGCGACGCCGGCAAGCCGCTGGAGGACGCAAGCACAGCGCACCAGGAAACCACGGCGGATACGGGTCAGCGGCACGTACCGCGGGGACGCAAAACGGCGTTCGTGGGGCTGGCGTCCGCGGCTATGATCCTCACCGGTGCGGGGGCGGTAGTGGCTGGGGGATCGCTGCTGCCGCCGCCGGAATCGAGCCGCGTGGTAGCTGCCGCAGCGGCAGCCGTCCCCGCCGGGGCGAGTGTGGGCGTTTGTCCGGGACCGGCCCGGCTGCTGGAGGGGACAGAAGCAGGCACCGACCCCCAGTTCAGTCCGGTATCAGCCACCGCGGCCAGCGCAGTGACGGGCGCGGTGCTCGGCGCGGCAGGGGTCCTGCCGGCCAGCCGCCTGTCCCAGCTGGACGGGACAACCGCAGTGGACATCTCCGAAGGGCCAGGCCAGGGCGCTTCCGCCGCGGCGCCCCAGGAACTCCTGGCAGGCGCAGTGGTGTCCCGTCCCGTGGAGCAGGTGAGCGTGCTGAGCGCCGAGGCACTGGCGAACCAAAAAGCCTCAGCTGCAGCGGTGATGAAGTTCACCGCCACCGATGGCGACCTTCAAGGCACTGCGGCCTCGAACTGCCACCAGCCCTCGAATGACCAGTGGATCGCGGGGGCAAGCACCACGGTGGGCCGGGCATCAGTGCTGGTGTTGACCAACGCCTCCACCACCCCCGCCACGGTGAGCCTGGAACTTTTCGGCGCAAAGGGCCAGATCCAGGCACCCGGCAGCAGGGGCCTGCTGGTTGCGCCAGGCAGCTCGCGGGCCTTGGTCCTTGCCGGCCTGGCCCCGGGCGAGGCGCAGCTGAGCGTCCGTGTCCGAAGTGCCGGAGGCCCCGTGGCTGCCGTCATCCAGCAGAGTGTCCTGAGGGGCCTCACCCCCGGAGGAGTCGACTTCATTGCCCCGGGAGCGGCTCCGGCCGTGCGACAGGTCATGACGGGTGTGGACATCCAGGACCCTGCCGGGCTGGCCCAGCTGACCGGAAAGCCAGGATACGAGGACGCAGGACCGGCGCTCCACCTGACAGTTCCAGGCCCTTCGGATGCAGTGGTGGAAGTCCGGATGTACGGACGCGACGGACAGGAGGCCCTGCCTTCGGGCGGGGTCATCACCGCAAAGGCCGGCGCCGTCACCGAAGTCTCCCTCGCAGGTGTCCCGGCCGGGCAGTACACGGTGGCTGCTTCCTCGGACGTTTCGTTTGTCGCCGCGGCCCGGGTCACCCGCGGGCTCCAGGAAGACCAGGCCACGGACGTTGCCTGGGCGGCCGCCGGAGTGCGGCTTGGCAGCCAGCACGTCGTTCCGGTTCCCCAGGGCGGGATCCGCAGCCTGGTGTTTGGTGCCCTGGACACCAGGGCAACCATCACGTACTCCGCCATTACGTCCGATGGAAAAGTCAGGGCACCGGCCACCGCCGATATTGCCGGTGGGACGACGTCCTCCATCGCAGTGCCGGAAAAGGATGGCGACGCCGACGTCGTGGGATACGTGGTGTCAGCGTCAGGGGACGCCGCCTATGGCTCCGTGCTGGTCCAGCAGGACGGAAGGAGCGATATCTCAACGCTCGCGTTCCTGGCAGCGGCGGCCGGCCAGGAAACAGTGCCCGTCACCCTCAGCTACTAACGGCCCCAGCCGCTGAACCCACTTCCGGCCGCTGCAGCCCGGATCAGTACCGGCGGCGGTAGACGGGGTCCAGGGTTTCCGGAGCCACTCCCAGCATCTCGGCCGTGTGCTCCACCACAACGTCATGGACCAGGTCCTGGAGCTCTTCGGGGCCGGGACAGCCCTGTTCCACCACGCGCCGGTACACCGTGATCATGGGCCCTTCGCCGTCCGCGGCGGGAGTATAGGACCCCATGGGCGCCGACGCGGAGTTGGCGGCCAGCTGTTCGAGGTCCGGCGGGATCTCATCGACGCCGAACCGGACGCCGTCGAGCGTCTTGCCCCAGATGTCGTGCAGCCTCTGCGCGGAATCCAGCACCATGTCATCAAACCGGTCCGAGCGCGTCCGGTATCCGGGGTGTGCGGGGAGCATGACCTCCCCGCGGAGCCCGCGTCCGTGACGGTTCCGGCGGCGCATCATGAAGCTTTTGCCGGAGGAGCCGGTGCCCGGATTACCAGGGGCATCCGGACCAGCCAACCGGACCGTGAAACCTGATTTCTGGTTCGATGACTGCATACATCGACTCTAAACCCGGGGGAACATTTATGCGATATATTCTCCCCGCGGCAGGGACGCGTCGGGTCGGGCGGGCAATGCACGGTTTTGGCGCGGACACCGAGTAGTCTGTGATGTCGTGGGAGCTATCCGTCAGTGTTCAAGATCTGCCTGCCGCCAGTCAGCGGTGGCTACCCTGACGTACGTCTATGCGGACTCCACCGCCGTCCTTGGCCCTCTGGCCACTTTCGCGGAGCCGCATTGCTACGACCTGTGCGAGCAGCACGCTGACTCGCTGACCGTTCCCCGTGGCTGGGAAGTCCTCCGGCTTGCCATGCCGTCAACGCCCCAGCAGCCTGGCCCCGACGACCTCCTGGCCCTCGCCAATGCGGTGCGGGATGCCGCGGCCCTCCCGGCCCAGGGACAGCAGCCGCCGGCGCAGCGCGCGTCCCATTCTGCGCTGGAAGCACCGGCCGGCGCGGAAGGCACCCGCAGGGGGCACCTGCGCATCCTGCGTGAACCCTCCTGACATCCTCTGGCGGTAGGCTGGTAGCTGCACACCAGTCCGCTACCGGCGCGAGCGCGCCCGCCAGGGAGCACCAAGAATGCCACATATCAGTCCTGAGCTGCTGTCCGTCCTCCGCTGTCCCGTCACGGGTTCGGCCCTGGTGCAGGAAGGCGAGGAACTGGTGGCGGCCGCCGGGGACTCCGGAGTGAAGCCGCGCTACGCCATCGAGGACGGCATTCCGCTCCTCCTGCCACCAGAGCTGCTGGCAGCGGCCACCGCGGCAGGATCGGACCAGCATGATTCAGTCCCCGGAACGGGCCAAGCCACGTAGCAGCGAACTGGCCGGCCGGAACGCGGGCGCCACGGCCGCCGTCGAACTTTACACAGCAACACCGGAACCAACAGCACTCCGGACAGGACGAAGGATTACCCATGACTTTTGATTACAAGGTTGCCGATATCACCCTGGCGGAAGCCGGCCGGCACCAGATCCGCCTCGCCGAGCACGAGATGCCGGGCCTGATGTCGCTCCGCGCCGAGTTCGGCCCCACCCAGCCGCTCAAGGGCGCCCGGATCGCCGGATCCCTGCACATGACCGTGCAGACCGCCGTGCTGATCGAGACGCTCACCGCTCTCGGCGCCGAGGTCCGCTGGGCCTCCTGCAACATCTTCTCCACCCAGGACGAGGCCGCCGCGGCCGTTGTGGTCGGAAACGGAACCGTCGAGGACCCCCAGGGTGTGCCCGTGTTCGCCTGGAAGGGCGAGACGCTGGAGGAGTACTGGTGGACCGCCGAGCAGATCCTTACCTGGCCCGGCGCGGACAGCAACCCGGACCTCGGCCCGAACATGATCCTCGACGACGGCGGAGACGCCACCATGCTGGTCCACAAGGGAGCCGAGTTCGAGGCCCTTGGTACCGTCCCGGCCGCAGCCGACGACGAGTCCGAGGAAGGCCGCGTTTTCCTCGAGGTGCTGCGCGCCTCGCTGCAGGCGGACCCGCAGAAATGGACCCGGATCGGCTCCCGCCTGCTGGGCGTCACGGAGGAAACCACCACCGGCGTGCACCGCCTTTACCAGCTCGCGGAGCAGGGCAAGCTGCTGTTCCCGGCCATCAACGTCAACGACTCCGTCACCAAGAGCAAGTTCGACAACAAGTACGGCATCCGGCACTCCCTGCCGGACGGCATCAACCGCGCCACAGACGTTCTGATGGGCGGCAAGATCGCCGTCGTCTGCGGCTACGGCGACGTCGGCAAGGGCGCGGCAGAGGCTTTCCGCGGCCAGGGCTCCCGCGTTATCGTCACCGAAATCGATCCCATCTGCGCACTCCAGGCAGCCATGGACGGGTACCAGGTCGCCAAACTGGAATCCGTCCTCAGCGAGGGCCACATCTTCATCACCACCACCGGCAACAAGGACGTCATCCTGGCCGAGCACATGGCCGCGATGCGCGACAAGGCCATCGTGGGCAACATCGGCCACTTCGACAACGAGATCGACATGGCCGGACTGGCACGTATCCCCGGCATCCGGAAGGTGGAAATCAAGCCGCAGGTGCACGAGTGGGTACTCGACGAGGGAACGGACCGGGAACGGTCCATCATCGTCCTCTCCGAAGGGCGCCTGCTGAACCTCGGCAACGCCACCGGCCACCCTTCATTCGTGATGAGCAACTCTTTCGCCAACCAGACGATCGCGCAGATTGAGCTCTTCACCAAGAGCAGCCAGCCGGAAGGGGAGCGGGAGTACGGGAACCAGGTCTACGTGCTGCCGAAGATCCTTGACGAGAAGGTCGCCCGGCTGCACCTGGACGCGCTCGGCGTGGAACTGACCGAGCTGTCGAAGGAGCAGGCCGCCTACCTGGACCTCGACGTCGCAGGTCCCTACAAGCCCGAGCACTATCGTTACTAAGAAGTAAAGCGCCCGGGTGCCCAGAGCGCCCGGGCCGTTACTTTCTGCGCCTAGGATCAAATTATGGAGCCCGAAGTCCCGTCCCGCCGTCCCGGTCGAATGAAGAAGATCCTTGTGGTGGCAACTGTCTGCCTCCTCGCTGCCGTCGGTGGGGTCTTCGCCGCCGTCGCGCCGGGCATCGCCCGCAGCACCATCGAGTCCGAGGCCAGCTCCTCAGTGAGGACAACCCCAGGAATTGCAGCTCCAGTGGTGGCTCCGGTCACGTTCGACGCTGCGCCGGCCAACGGGGCGAAGCAGGTCAACCCGGCAGCTCCGGTGTCCCTGAAGGTCAGCAACGGAACCATCGAACGCGTCACCCTCACCAGCACCGGCGGCGAGACCGTGGAGGGCGCAATCGACTCCCAGGGAACCGGCTGGACCGCCGCTGGCCCCCTGAAATTCAACACCGACTACAGCTACACGTACGTGGTCAAGGACGGCGCGGGACGGGAGACCAGCACCACGCAGTCTTTCAGCACCGTCTCCAGCTCCCATGAGGCGGACGCCGCCATCTACCCCCTCGACGGCATGAAGGTGGGTGTCGGCCAGCCGCTGCAGGTCATCTTCAGCGAGCCTGTGGTCAACCGTGAGGCCGTTGAGAAGGCCATCAGCATTACCAGCAGTGCCGGCCAAACAGGCGCCTTCCACTGGCACAGCGACACCATGGTCCGGTACCGCCCGGAGAACTTCTGGGCTGCCAACTCCACCATTGCCATGGACATGAAGCTGTTCGGCGTTGACCTTGGCAATGGGCAGATCGCCAACTTCAACAAGAAGGTGAACATCTCCATCGGCGACAAGAAGGTGGCGGTGGCCGACTCCGCCGCGCACACCTTTACGCTGAGCGTCAATGACCAGGTGGTCAAGACCCTGCCCGTCAGTATGGGGGACCAGCGCTTCCCGTCCGCACGCGGCTACGGGGTGCTGATGGAAAAGAAACGCTACGACCACTTCCGGGCCTCAAGTATCGGGCTCAAGCCGGACGATCCTGCCTACTACGGGGACGTTGACGTGGAGTACACCATCCGCCTCACCCTCAGCGGCGCCTATATCCACCAGGCCCTGGAGTCTGCCTATCCGTTCATCGGCAACGCGAACGTCTCGCATGGCTGCATTGGGTTCGCTCCCGACGGCGCCGCCTGGGTCTTCGATAACATGGGCACCGGCGACGTGGTGCAGATCGTAAACACCGAGGGGGACTACGCCGCCCATGATGACGGGTTCGGCGACTGGAACATCCCGTGGAGCGAGTACGACAACTAGCGTCAGCTGCCGAAGGGCAGCCGCTGCAGCCGCTCGCCGATCTCCGTGTTGCGCCGGCGTGCCTGCGTCAGCCTCGCCAGCTCCCTGCTCCGGCGTTCAGCGACGACGGCGGCAAGGTAGTCGTCCGGGCTGGTCCCCGGGGGCGGCGGCGGGGCCACATGCGCGGACAGTTCCGTGGCGATGGACCCGGCCATCCCGGCCCGGGACAGGGGCGCCATCCTCCCCGCCTGCCGGATGAACTGGGAGGCCCTGCGCACCGTCGCATCGGGAATCCTTCCAATGTCGGCAGCCGCGGCCCACGCCCGGAGGCGCGGCGGCACAAACACCGGAACCGGTTGCTCCACCGGCACCCGGGTGCGGACGGCATAGGTTCCGGCCATCAGGTCACCCAGCCGCCGCGACCTGTCATTGAAAAGCGCAACCGTCAGCGCCACGCCGCCGAAGGTCAGGTAGATCTCCAGGAACCCGGTCAGTCCGCGGATGACGGCGTGCCGGAAGCGGATGGCACCCCCGTCGTCCCTGACCACCCGGAGGCCGGTGGCGAGCTTCCCCAGGGAGCGGCCGCGGCTCATCGTTTCAACGGCCACGGGAACGATGACCAGGCAAAAGACCACGCTGGCCAGGGTCAGGGCACGTGCGGCAGCCCCATCGAGGTCCTCGCCGGCAGCGGCAAGCCCGATCAGGATCGCCACGAGCAGGACGATGTTGAAGGCCACATCCAGGAGCAGCCCAAGAGCACGGGCGGCAAAGGACGCCGGCCTCAACTCCAGGACCACGGCCTCGCCGGTGATGATCGAACTCACTGTTCTTCCCCGTTCCACCGCCCTCCCGGTGCGGTCGCTCAAAGTCTAGTGTGGTGGCGCTAGGCTGGTCGCGTGGATATGGACGCGTTTTCCGCAGCCAACGCGGACAAGTGGGCACGGCTGCACGAGCTCGCCTACCAGGGCAGGCTCAACGGGCGCGAGGCCGATGAGCTGCTGGCGCTGTACCAGTCCACGTCCGCCCATCTCTCCCTGATCAGGTCAATCGCACCCGAAAGCGGACTGTCCGCCTCGCTCTCCGCCACGCTGGCGCAGGCCAGGACCCGCTTCACCGGGGCCAGATCCAACGTGCCGGCGGACCTGGCGCGCTTTTTCGTGGTGGCCCTTCCGGCCGCGTTGTACCGGTTGACCTGGCTCACGCTGGCCTGTGGTGCGGCCTTCATCCTCATTGGCGCGGCGTACGCGCTGTGGATCGGCACGTCGCCCGACGCGCTGCGGGCAGTGGCCACCGAGGCGGCGGCCAGGCAGTACGTTGAGGAAGACTTCATCAACTACTACTCTGAAAACCCGGCCGCCTCCTTTGCCGGTGCTGTCTGGACCAACAACGCCTGGATAAGCGCGCAGGCCGTGGCGTTGGGTATCACCGGTTTCTGGGTGCCGATGATCCTGTTCAGCAACGCCCAGGGGGTTGGCGTTGCGGCCGGGATTTTCGCCGCCGCCGGCAAAAGCGACGTCTTCTTCAGCTACATCCTGCCGCACGGCCTGATGGAACTCACCGCCGTGTTCATTGCCTGCGCGGCCGGCCTGCGGATCTTCTGGGCCATGGTGTCACCGGGCCCGCGGACCAGGGGACGGGCTGTTGCCGAGGAAGGCAGATCCCTGATCACCGTGGCCCTGGGACTGGTCCTTGTGCTGTTTGCCTCCGGTCTGGTTGAAGGGTTCGTCACCCCCAGCCCGCTGCCGGTGTGGGCCAAGATCGGGATCGGGGCCGCTGTCCTGGCCGCGTACTGGTTCTACGTGCTGAGGTGGGGCAGGCCCGCCTACCTCGCGGGAGAACGCGGGGACCTGCGGCGCGAGGACGCGGGCTACGCGGAAATCGCTGCCTGAATCGTTGTAATTCCGCCGGGGTGGTTCCTCGTCCAGCCCACGGCCCGGAAGGTAGGCTCGACACCAGATAAGCGCGCCGGCTGAGCCCGGCCCGGCGCGGAAAAACGACGGAAGTGACGCTGCTGTGAAAGACGAAACACCGGCCCGCGCCAAAAGCGCCGAGCCGCAGCCGGAACCCCACCTGGACACGTCCGGGGACTCCGACGAGCCCGCGTTTTCCTGGCTGACCCCCGCCGGGAAGGGCTCCGGTTCAGCAGCGGGGTCCTCCTCCTCGCCCGCTGCCCCTTCACCCGCTGACAGCCCGGCCGCTGCCTCTTCAACCGCAACTGGCGGCTCCACCCTGGACGGCGGCTCCGCAGGCCATGCCGCTGGAGCTTCTTCCGCTGCTGCCCGGAGCTCAGCCGTTGCGGGCAGCGCAGAACCCGCCCCCGCCAGCCGGAACGGATCCATCCAGCCGGAGAGCCGGGCGGACCGGAAAGCCGCTGAAGCCGCTGCTGAGGCTCCCGGAGAGGACAGCTCCCCGGTCTTTAAGGAACCGCTCCCTACCTCCGCGCTGCAGGTCCGCCCGCCGGAGGAAGAGGTGGAACGCCGCAATGCCCAGCGGGAGAGTGCCGCTAACGCCAAACCTGTGGCGCCCCGGGTGATGCAGGTCCTGCTCGCCGTCTTCTTCCCGCTGGTCCTGCTGATCCTGGCTGTCCGGGCGGTGACCAGCCCGCTGTTCCTGTGGGTGGAGTACAACCGGCCCGGGTTCCCGGGCGACGGATACGGCTTCAGCACGGACGACCGGATGACGTACGGCTCCTACGCCGTGGACTACCTGAGCAACTGGTCCGGCCCGCGCTACCTCGGGGACCTGGTGCACCGCAGCGGCGACAAGCTGTTCAAGGACGGCGAGGTGAGCCACATGGCGGACGTCAAACTGGTGATCCTGTCCACGTTCGGCGCCGGCGTCCTGCTGGTCCTGTTCAGCATTGTGGCCATCCTTTACCTCCGCAAGCGAAGCACGGGCGGAGTCCGGAGGGGCCTGTTCGCCGGCTCCATCGTCACCCTGGTCATCATCCTGGGCCTGGGCACCCTGGCCGTGCTGGGCTGGCAGCAGTTCTTTACCGAGTTCCACCGCATCTTCTTCGCCGACGGGTCCTGGACGTTCAGCCTGGACGACACCCTGATCCGGTTGTTCCCCGGCCAGTTCTGGATTGATGCCGGCATGGTCATAGCGGGACTGGTGCTGCTGGCTTCACTCGTGACCCTGATCCTCACCTGGCCCACCCGCCGGCGGCGCGGCCTGGCCAAGGACGGGGCGGCACCGGCGGCTGTTCAGGAGTAAGCCCCGGAACGTGGCGGGCGCGGCCGGGGGACTGCGCCCTAGGAGTAGAGTTTGGCGATCTCACCGGCGTAGTCGCGCACGACGGCGGCCCGCTTCAGTTTGAGGGACGGCGTCAGGTGTCCTGACTCCACGGTGAACTGGACGTCGAGGAGCGAGAAGCTGCGGATGGACTCCGCCTTGGAGACGAGCAGGTTGGCATGGTCCACCGCCTCCTGGACTGCCGCGAGGACTTCCGGATCGCTGACCGCGTCCTGCGCTGCAAGGGCGGGCAGGCCCCGTTCGGAGCGCCAGTTGTCCACGCCCTCCGGGTCCAGGGTCACCAGAGCCGAGACGAAGGGTTTGCCGTCGCCCACCACCACGGCGTGGCCCACCAGTTGGTGGGCTCTGAGTTTCTCCTCGAGCGGGCCCGGAGCCACGTTCTTGCCGCCTGCCGTGACCAGCAGGTCCTTCTTGCGGCCGGTGACGGTGAGGAACCCCTGCGCATCGAGTTCCCCGAGGTCACCGGTCCGAAAAAACCCGTCAACGAAGGCCTCAGCGTTCGCGGCCCGGTTGTTGTGGTACCCCTTGAAGACGCCAATCCCCTTGACCAGGATCTCGCCGTCCCCCGCCACCCGGATGGTGGTGCCCGGGACCGGGATGCCCACTGAGCCCACACGCGTCCGGGCCGGGGTGTTGGCCGTGCACGGTGCTGTGGTTTCGGTCAGTCCGTAGCCCTCCAGCACCGGTATCCCGGCGCCGCGGAAAAAGTGGGCGTCCTCCAGGGAGAGGGGACTGGCACCGGATACGGTGTACCCCACCTGCCCGCCCAGGGCCTGCCGAAGCCGGGGATACAGCAGCCGGTCGAAGAGCGCGTGCCGGGTGCGGCAGAGCAGCCCGGGCCCGTCGCCTTGGCCGCGGTTGCGCCGGTCCTCCTCCCGCGAAAACTCCATGGCGGCCTCTGATGCAGCCTTGAAAAGCCGGGCCTTGCCGGCCAGGGCTGCCTTGTGGGCGGCGGTGGCCCGGACTTTCTCGAAGATCCGCGGCACCACCAGCAGGAACGTGGGCCGGAACGAGCCCAGGTCATCAAGCAGCTGCGCCGCTCCCGGCGTGTGTCCCAGGGTGGCCCCCGCGGTGAGGCAGACCACCTGCACGGCGCGGGCCAGCACGTGTGCCAGCGGAAGGAACATCAGGGTGCGCGCCTGGTCCTGCAGCAGCAGCTCCGGAAGGAACGCCACGATGTTCTTCGCCACCAGGGCGAAGTTCCCGTGGGTAATCTCGCAGCCCTTGGGATTGCCTGTGGTGCCTGAGGTGTAAACGAGGGAGGCAACATCGTCCAGCCCGGCCTGGCTGCGGTGCCGTTCAAGCTCCGCGTCCGTAACCCCGGTGCCGGCAGCGGCGAGGCTGGCAAGGTCCGGCGCGTCGCCGTCGTAATCCATCCTCACCACGTTGACGAGCCGGTCCCGAAGGACGTCGGAGCCTGCCAGGACCCCTGTGACCAGGGCGGCAAGGCCACGGTCCCCGGCAAAGACGCGGCGCACCCCCGCGTCCTGGATGATCCACTCCACCTGCCGCGCGGAGGATGTTTCGTAGATGGGAACCGTCACTCCGCCGGCGAACCAGATGGCGAAATCGACCAGGGTCCACTCATAGGAGGTGGGGGACATGACCGCAACTTTGTCGCCGGGCTCGATGCCGCCGGCAATCAGGCCCTTGGCCAGGGCACTGACGTCCTGCAGGAACTTGCCGGCCGTGACATCCACCCAGCCGTTCGGACCCTTCCGCCGGTACAGGGCATGGGCAGGGTTGGCGGCATGCTGCTCCAGCAGCAGGTCGGTCACGTTGCTGGCGGCGTCAAGCTCAACCAGCAGTTCGGTGCTTGCTTCTCTCACAGCAGGTCTCCGTTCCGCTGCCACGCCGCGGCAGCGGCTCAGTTGGGGGTCTGATGCCATCCTGCCCTAGATCCAGGACGGCATCCACATCCTGACTTTCCAGGCGTCGTAGGGAATGGTTTCCGCGGCCCAGACAGGATAAAAGAATGCCGACAGCAGGATCACCGCAGCGATGAACAGGGCCACCAGGTACAGCCCTGACCGGCGGCGCCACGGCGGGTCGGAGGCCCTGCCCAGGACGAGGCCCAGGCAGTACACGAGCGCCAGGACCAGGAAAGGCTCGAAGGACACGGCGTAGAAGTAGAACATGGTCCGTTCGGGGTACAGGAACCACGGCAGGTAGCCTGCGCCTACGCCGGCCAGTATGGCGCCGGCACGCCAGTCCCGCCGCCCGGCCCACCAGAACAGCAGGACCACCAGGGAAACGACGGCGCCCCACCAGATCAGCGGGTTTCCCACGGACAGGATGGCCGAGGTGCATTTTTCCACCGCGCAGCCCGGGCTGCCCTGCGGCGGCGTTTCGTAAAAGAACGACGTCGGCCTGCCGAGTACCAGCCAGCTCCAGGCGCTTGCCTCGTACGGGTGGTCCGATCCAAGGCCTTGGTGGAAGGTGTAGGCCTCCCGGTGGTAGTGGGCCAGCGAGCGGACAGCGTCCGGAAGCCAGTTCCATTCGGCAGAGGGGTTGCTTTCCGCCCACCGGCGGAAGTAGGCATTCCCGGACCGGAACCAGCCTGTCCACGATGCCGCGTACACCAGCCCCGCCACCGGCACCATGCTGATGAACGCCGGAATACCGTCCTTGATGATGCCGCCACTGATCCAGCCGCGGATGCCGGCAACCCGCCGGGCGTTGAGGTCCCACAAGACCGTGAGGAGTCCGAACCCGGCAAGGAAGAAGAGCCCCGACCATTTGGTTCCGACGGCG